>NZ_JBNCAR010000008.1:0-119917 GCF_051280715.1 Thauera sp. AutoDN2
GATGCCGCATCCAGCCAGGCAGAAGCTACCCACGACCGCCCCGAAGCAAGCCACATTTGCATATGTCCTATAAGGGAGCGTTAAGTTGAGAGCATTGGGACTACTGGGTCCCCTTCCAGGCCGCACAAGCTGGCATACCGATCAAGCGCCTGGACGCCTACGTTGCTTTCCATATTTCCCATCCTGTCAATTATCGCAAGGACGATCTCTACCGTTTCAAGGATCATATTCTCTCTCTGGCCAAGAGCCCGCTCCTGAATGAGGCCATCCGGCGTGTCGAAGTCCGTGCAGGAGACCCGGACGAGGCACTCAAACGTGAAACACAACTCGCCGTACTGGGAGACGTTTTGCTCCACAGTCTGGAATGCAGCAATGTACGTCTGAAATATTCATCCCCGGTGGTTGCGCTTAACACAATCAATCAGGGAGCCGAGCCGGACCGTCCCTATCGTGTCAGCGCCATCGTTTCGACCTATGCCTCCGCAGCGTTCATCGCCGATTGTCTGGACGACCTGCTCAGCCAATCGATTGCGGATGACATGGAGATCATCGTCATTGACGCGGCCTCTCCAGAGAACGAGGCAGAGATCGTGCGCGCCTACCAGGCCAGGCATGCCAACATCCGCTACCACCGGACTGCGGAGCGGATCGGCGTCTATGCGGCGTGGAATCTCGCCATTCGCATGGCGCAAGGTGCTTACCTCGTGTCATGCAGCACTAACGACCGTCTCCGCCCCAACGCGCTCGAACTGATGGCCAGGGTACTCGATGAACAACCCGATATCGCGCTGACCTACGGTTTCAGCTATCTCACCCGCACGCCGCACGAGTCGTTTGCCCGTTTCACCTATGCCGGTTGCTACAAATGGGCCGACTACAGCTATCGAGGACTCCTTAAAGAGCCTTCCATCGGCCCTCACCCAATGTGGAGGCGGCGCCTTCACGACGAATTCGGCTGGTTCGATGAGAGATACACCGCCATCAGCGACCAGGACTTCTGGTTACGCGTGGGGGCCCGCTACCCGATGAGATGTCTGTGGGACTTCACCGGCCTCTACTTGGTCAGCGACGACTCCCTTTCCGGCAACCGCGCACGTGCCCAGTCCGAATATCGCCAGATCGCAGAACATCACCGTCGGGAGTATGCCTACGGCTTGTGGCGCGAAGGCTGCTACTTCACCACCGGCATGGCCCGGCGTATCGACGCAGAACTGGACGGCTGGATCGAAAAGCCCCAGTTCATGCTCTTCGTGCGTCACACCCAGGCAGACTTCAATGCACTCTCCGCCACGATCCGTTCACTCACGGCCCAGTTGTACGGTGCATTCAGGCTGGTTGTCCTATCACCTATCGAAGCCCCTCCGGGCATCGAGGGCGAACGGCTGACCTGGATTCAGTGCCCCCCTTCGCAGTGGGCGGAGGCGGTCAACCAGTTGGCAGCTGGAGTCGGCGAACGCCATGCGACCTGGGTGGCCGTGCTGGAGGAAGGCGACCGACTGCCCGAACGCGCCTTGCTCACGCTTGCCCTGGACACCCATTCGCACACGGCATGGCAGCTCCTTTATGTCGATGAAGATGAAATCGACGCTAAAGGGAAACACCACAGCCCCCACTTCAAACCGGCTTTCGATCCCGACCATGTTTTAGCCGCCCCCTACATCGGCAAAGTACTCTTTTTCCGCGCCGACCACCTCGCCGACCTCGGTGGGCTGTGTTCTGCCCTACCCGAAGCGGAGACCTTCGATCTCATGCTTCGCACGCTGGAATCCTGTCCCCCGGAGGCCATCGGCCACGTCCCGGACGTGCTGTTACACCGTCCCGCGGGCCGCTGGTCCCCCTACCCGCAGCACAGCCACGCTCAGGCGGTGGCCGACCACCTCGGCCGTCAGGGCATCGAAGCGTCGCTGCGTTTCGACGAAGGACAGCCGCTACGCTTGGATTTCCACCCGTCCCCCGCCAAGGCCACCCCCTCGGTCGCAATCGTGATTTACCCCGCGGCCTGCCAGCTTGCCGCCCTCGAACAGGCCATCACCAGCCTGCTGGAAAAAACTCCGCCCCAGCCACACACGCTCTATCTGATCAACCCAGGCCCTCGTCATCCGGACATCTGGCGTTTTCTAACCCAGCTCGAAAGCCTCGGGCTGCCCAATGTGGTCTTCCTGCCCGCCCCATACGATGAAGGGCGAGTACGGATCCTGCAGGAGGCAGTCACCCGGATTACCGATGATTTCCTCGTTTTCTGGGCGGATGACAGCGTGGCGGTACAGACCGACTGGCTCACGCCGCTGCTCAAACAGTTCAGTCGCCCCTCATCACCCGCCGCCGTCGGACCGCGGCTGGCCAATGCCGCCGCGCAACTCGTCAGTGCGGGAGAGATCATGGGACTCTGTGGCCCATCAGGCGCACCCTACAAAGGGGTATTTCTCGACTATCCGGGCGAAAACGCCTGGCTGCAGTCAGACCATCGCGTCCGGATTCTGGATCCCCGCTGCCTGCTGGTACGCAGGTCCGCCCTCGCCGCCGCAGGAGGCCTGGATGCGGCCAGCAGCGAAGAGCATTGGGCCGCGGATCTTTGCCTGCGCCTCGGGGCGCTCGGCCCGCTGCTATGGACGCCAAGCTCCACTGTGATGGTGCGCGAATCGCTCGAACAACTTGAGCAGGAAGACACCTCAAGGCGCAAGAGCGAGTTGGGAGGGACCACTACGGCCACCCTTCTGCGCTGGCAGACCCAGATAGCAGACCAGGTCGCTGCCGAGCCGCACCTGAACATGGAAGCAAGAGACCTGATACCCGAAACGCGCAGCGCGCTCACCTATGCTCCATTGGCCAGCCTCGGCCTTCCGCGTATCTACGCGCACGCCGCCGACCGCGAAGGCTGCGGCCACTACCGCATTCTCCAGCCGCTCGAAGCCCTGCTGTCGAACGCGCGGGTCAGTGGCGGCGCAGCCACAGACCCCCTGCCCCCTGCACGGATGGTCGCCGACGAATTCGACACCCTGATCTTCCAGCGGCCGCATACTGCGCCCGTACTCCGTGCCATGCACCAATACCGGCAACTGAGCAGCGCATTGCGCATCTTTGAAGTAGACGACCTGCTCACTGACGTTCCGGAGAGCAGTCCCCATGCCCGTGACTTCGGTCCGGACACCATCGCACTGTTCAAGCAGGCGCTCGGCCTGTGCAACCGCCTGGTGGTCCCCACCGAGGCGCTCGCTCAAGCCTATGGTCAGTTGGTGGATGAGGTCAGGGTCGTGCCAAACTACTTGCCGAAGCGGGTCTGGAACACCCTGACACCGGCCAGAAGATCCGGCAGCCGCCCGCGGGTCGGCTGGGCGGGCAGCATCTCCCACCTCGGCGACCTGGCATTGCTGACCGATGTCGTGAAAACCCTGGCCAATGAAGTCGACTGGGTCTTTCTCGGCACCTGCTCTCGGGACATGCTTCCCTACATCAGTGAGAAAAAAGCTGCCGTGTCCTTCTCGCAGTATCCCCAGGCCCTGGCCAGCATGGGCCTGGATCTCGCCATCGCGCCGATCGCCAGCAATGCATTCAATGAGGCCAAGAGCAATCTCAAGCTACTGGAGTACGGCATCCTCGGCTACCCCGTAGTGTGCTCCGACATCGGGCCATACCGGCAAGGGCTCCCGGTCAAACGGGTCGCCAACACACCCCAGGCATGGATTGCGGCAATCCGGGAACGTATCCACGATCCGGATGCGGCCCGGCAGGAGGGCATGGCCCTGCAAGCTCAGGTTCGCCAGCATTGGATGCTCGACGACCATCTTGACGAATGGCTTGCTGGCTGGACGCGTTGATCAGCCGTTAACATTGATATGCGCCACCGGCAATCCGCGCTGGTGGCGCTGCCACGCTTCCTCAAGTCCTGCACCAAGGTGTCGAGCAAAGGCCTCCGCATCGAAAAGAGCAAGCTTGTCCCGTGTCTCACGCAGTTGATTCCGTAGCATTTCCCTCATTTCGGCACTGCGAACAAGTTCAACGATCAAGCGCTCATAAGTCGTTTGATCGTTGGTAACGAGTTGGGGCAAACCCGCGGCATGCAGAATGCTCGCCGAAACCCGGGACACGAAGGTGTCACCGCAAATTGCCAATTGGGGCACCCCTGCCCACAGCGCATCGCTTGCCGTTGTGTGGGCATTGACAGGAAATGCATCGAGGGCAAGATCGGCTTGCCCCAACCTGCCCAAATGGTCAGCAGCAGGAACCCTCCGCGCCCACACGAGCCGCTTGCGTTCAATACCCGCGGAGGCGGCCTCGCGCAAGAACACCGCCTTGGCACTTTCCGGCCCATCCAGCAGCCAGAGCACCGCGTCAGGACACTGCCCAAGCACCCGCATCCACAACGCAAAGGTTTCCCGGGTGATCTTGTAGTACTGATGAAAGCCCGCCAGCACGACAGCATTCTCCGGAAGCCCCAGGCTCGCTCGGCCCGGCGTCCGGCCGATCACCCGCAGACGATCATTGGGCTGATAACAGGCGGGCAAGCGCAAGACCTGCTCGCTGTAGCCGCCCTCCATGCCAGGCGGAATGACGATGGCGTCTGCGATGATGTAGTCGATCCAGGGGGCCCCCATGGTGCCGGGAAAGCCAAGCCACTGCATCTGGATCGGCGCCGGCCGATACGCAAGGATTCCTGCACGATAGCCCTGGGTCCATCCCTTCAGGTCGATGGTGATATCGACGCCGTCGGCTTGCATTCTCCTGGCCGCGTCGATGTCGGACATCGCTGCAACATCCACCCACCGCGGGATTGCCGACCGCAGTCGACGTCGGTATTCATCGCCCTCAATCGCTTGGGGGCCGTAATCGTAGGCAATCAGGTCGAACCGAGCTGGGTCCAGCGCCTCCAGCACGCCGGTGATCAGCTGCGCTGTAGCGTGATCGCGAAAGTCGGCCGATAGCAGGCCTATGCACAAGCCCCGCCTTCGCGGGTGACCATCGACAACCGCAGCGTCCTTGGTCAAGCCGGCACGCCCCGCAAACTGCGCAGCGAAGTTTCTGGCGACCTGAAGCTGCGCGGCAGCAGACGTCCCAGGCGTAGTCAGGAAGGCAAAGGGAGAGGGTCGGTGTCCATTCGCCTGAGACAGAGTACCGCTTTCGATTTGCCTTACCAGCTCGACCTCCATCAAATCGGCCGCTTCCCAATCCACCATTTGGCGACATGCATGTGCTCCCTGAATCAGCCATTCCGGTAGCGGAGCTCGCGAAACCGCCTCGATATAGGCAGCACGTGCATCCTCGGCCTCTCCAAGGTCGGCGCTGACGCACCCCAGGTTGTACCAGGCGTCTGCACACTCCCGATCGAGTGTCAGCGCCTCCACGAACTGCTGCCTCGCCTGTGCCCACGCACCGGCATCGCGCAGCGCAACGCCCAGATTGCTGTGTGCCAACGCCCACTCCGGTGCAAGAGCTACCGCGTGCTGCCCGGCATCAATCGCCTCCGCGAAACGCCCATCGCCTTTCAAAGCAACGCAAAGATTCGACCACACGAGCGCATTCGCCGGATCTCGCTGGAGTGAAGAGCGCAATAGCTGCTCTCCTTCCGCGTACGCCCCACGCTGCACAAGCAAACCTCCGAGCATCGACTGCGCATTGTGATCATCCGGCGCACGCATCACATTCAGCCGGCAGAACGCTTCAGAGAGCGCTGAATCCCCGAGCTCAGCCAGAATTCCTCGGCATAGACACGCGACCTCAGGGTCCCCGGCCCCAGCCTCATAGGACCTCCAGAACTGCTCCAGCGCATCCGCGGAGCGCTTCATTTCGAGCAACAGACACCCGAAGTTGTAGAGGACTGTCGGATTGGAAGGCTGAAGCGCAACCGCACGCTCATGCGCAGCCACCGCAGCCTCATGCTGCCCGATCGCAGCAAGCGCGTTGCCCAGATTGCTCCAGGCCTGCGCATCGTCAGGATCCAAGCACGTCGCCCGCTCGAGCGGAGCGACCGCCTCTTTACTACGGCCATCGAGGTGGAGGGCACTTCCGAGGAGTTTGTGAGCGGCCGGCAGCGCAGCGTGCTTCGTGCATAGAGAGCTCGCCAACTCCACCGCCCGAGCATAACGACCAGCAGAGAAGTGATGAGCAGCCTCTCTCAAGCTTTCCAGGTCTCGCGACGATAAAGTGAATTCAGCGGCCATGGATCAACCCTTCCTTTCTCATGAATGAACCCACAGGATCATAGCGCCCGCAGCCTATCGTCTTCGACCCGACACACCCTCCCAGCCTCCCAGCCTCCCGAGAAGAGCAACCCTTCGATAAACCCTAAAGTTTCCGGTCGCTACTCCGTTAATGGTCTCAAGAGTGCAGCTGGCAGGTTTCGCAGGCTGGCTCGCAGAGGACACCCCGGCCACCGCCGGACCATTTTTGATACTTCTCTAACGGAGAAAAATCATGGCACAAGTGATCAACACCAACGTTCAGTCGCTCAACGCTCAGCGCAACCTGAACCAATCCGCAAACTCGCTGAACTCCTCGCTGCAGCGCCTGTCGTCGGGTCTTCGCATCAACAGTGCCAAGGACGACGCTGCCGGCCTTGCCATTTCGGAGCGCTTCACCTCCCAGATCCGCGGTCTGGACCAAGCTCGCCGTAACGCGAACGACGGCATTTCGCTTGCGCAGACCGCTGAAGGCGCCCTGCAGTCCTCCGGCGACATCCTGCAGCGCATCCGCGAACTGGCCGTGCAGTCGTCCAACGCGACGAACTCCGCCTCGGACCGCCAGGCCCTGAACGCCGAAGTCAACCAACTCACGGCCGAACTCGACCGCATCGCCAAGACGACCGAATTCAACGGCTCCAAACTGCTTGACGGCTCTTTCGGCACCGCGACCTTCCAGGTCGGCGCCAACGCCGGTCAATCGATCTCGGCCAGCACGGCCAACTTCTCCACCAGCCAGTACGGCAACTACCGGGTCGGCGCCAAAGTAGCGACCGACGCAGGCGCGAAGGGTGATCTGACCACCGGCAGCACCGCCAACGCGATCGCCTCCAACGCAGCGGCAACCAGCCGTGTCGCCGGCGGTGCAATCACCATCAGCGGCGCCACCGGTTCGGCCGCCGTCTCGATCACCGCGGGAGATTCCGCGAAAAAAGCGGCTGAGCTGATCAACGGTCAGACCGGGACGACTGGCGTCAAGGCCTCGGCCAAGACCGAGATCGATGTGACCGCGATGGCGGCCAACACCTCCTACAAGTTTGACGTCACCTCGGACAACTCGACCGCAGTCACCGTCTCCTTCACGCTGGGCGCTGCGGTGGATAAGGACGGCCTGGCCTCCGCAGTGAATGCCTTCAACGACGTCGCCTCCAAGACCGGCGTTACCGCCCGCGTCAATGATGCGGGTAACGGCATCACGTTGCTGAATGCGAACGGCGAGAACATCACCGTGGCGAACGCAGCGAGCGGCTCGGCCACAGCGACCGTTGGCGGCACCTCGACTGCAGCAGGAGCGACCGCTGTTGCAACCGGTCAATTGGTGCTCGATTCGGAAAAGTCGTTCAGCCTCGCTGCGGCAAACACGACCGATTTCTTCACCGCAACGGCAGCCGCAGGTCAATTGCAGAAGGTCAGCGATCTGGATGTGAGCTCGGTCGATTCCGCGCAGCGAACGCTAGCGATGGTCGACTCCGCACTCGCAGCGGTCAACGGGCAGCGCGCCAAGTTCGGCGCCCTCCAGTCGCGATTCGAAACCACCATCGCGAACCTCGCGACCACCTCGGAGAACATGGCCGCCTCCCGCAGCCGTATCCGCGACACGGACTTCGCTCAGGAAACCGCCAACCTGACCCGTGCGCAGATCCTGCAGCAGGCCGGCACGGCAATGCTCTCGCAGGCCAACGCGCTGCCGCAGAACGTGCTTTCGCTGCTCGGGTAAGCGGAGTAGGCTAAGTCGCTAGGCACGGCGCGGGGTTCGCAAGGGCCCCGCGCCGTCACACCATCAGGGTGACGATCATGAACATCTCTTCGGTGAACATCTCGGCTCAAGCCGAGAACCTGATCCAGAGCACATCTGGCTCGCGCGCCGCGCCTGCAGAACGCGCCTCCGCCAGCAACGAATCGGACTCACCTGCTAAAGCAGGAACCGCCGCACCCGGCACGGGCGTCGAGCGGAGCCAGCAAGCCAGGCCCGGCGAGACCGCCACGGCCCAGGAGCCGACCCCTCTGCAGCAGGTGGAGCAGGCAATGGAAGACGTCCGCAACGCGATTGCGCCAGTGGCACAGGACTTGCTTTTTTCCATCGACGAAGACACCGGCAAGACGATCGTGAAGGTCGTTGATGCCAGCACAGACGAGGTGATCCGCCAGATCCCCTCGGAAGAGATCATTTCCATCGCGAAGGCGCTGGACAAGTTGCAGGGCCTGCTGGTCGAACAGAAGGCCTGACCCGATTAGCAGAAAGGAGGACCCGACATGGCAACCATCACGAGCGGCGGTTCGATCATCGACGTCAATGCGATCGTGAGCGGCTTGATGTCGGTGGAAAGCCGGCCACTGACCCTGCTGGCGCAGAAGGAAGCAAGCTATCAGGCGAAGCTTTCGGCGTTCGGCCAGATCAAGGGCGCGCTGTCCTCCCTGCAGACCGCGACGGACGGGCTGAAGACAGCAACCAGGTTTTCTGCGACGAAGGCAAGCGTCACGGGCGATGCCGGCTTCACAGCCAGTTCCAGCCCGGGTGCATCAAGCGGCAGCTATGCGGTTGACGTGCTGCAGATGGCCAAGATCCAGCGTGTCTCCACGCCGACAACCAGCAGCTTCACGCCTGCAGCTGGCAAGCTGACCATCGAGTTCGGCGCGGTCAAGGATGACGGTTCGGGGAAGACCTTCGAGAGCGACAGCCCGCCCCGAACGGCCAGCCTCGACTTCGAAGGCAGCACACTCGAAGAACTGCGTGATGCGATCAACGGCGACGCCACGCTCGGCATCAAGGCCAACATCATCAACAATGGCACGGCGAAGCAACTCGTACTGAGCGGAACCGCCACGGGTGCCGACATGGCATTCAAGCTGACTGGCGAGGGCGGACTCACGGATCTGAGCTTCGACCCCGCAACGACGCCTGCGCCGACGGATCCGATGTACTCGGTACAGGCAGCGCAGGATGCCCGCATCCGCGTGGACGGCATCGAGGTCACGCGCGGCAAGAACACCATCACCGACGTCATCGACAACGTGACGCTCACGCTGAACAAGGAGCCCGTCTCCCCGGCGACCAGCCTGACCGGCACGCTGTCGGTCAGCGATGACCAGAGCGCGGCAAAAACTGCCGTCGAGGCATTCGTGAAGGCGTACAACGAAGTCGCCAGCACCTTGTCCAGCCTGACCTCCTACAATGCCGAGAACAAGACCGGAGCCGCACTGACCGGCGACTCGACCGCACGCAACATCCAGAATCAGCTGCGCAACGTGTTGGGCACGTCCATAGCGGGTCTTACGGGCGCCAGTTCTCTATCACAGGTTGGTGTCAGCTTCGGCAAGGATGGGAAACTTTCGCTCGACGACACGAAGTTCACGGCAGCCTTGGGCGATCCGGAAAAGGACGTCGCGGCTTTCTTCACGGGCAAGGATGGCGTCAAGGGCTTTGCCGAGACCCTCAGTACCCGACTCGACGCTTTCATCGACACCGATGGCCTGCTGAATAGTCGTACTGAAGGCATCAACTCGACCATCAAGTCCCTGACCAAGCAGTACGACACCATGGAAGCGCGGCTGAATCGAATGGAGGAGCGTTACCGACTGCAGTACTCCAACCTCGACACCCTGCTCAACGGCCTGACGCAGACCAGCACCTACCTGACCCAGCAACTGGCCAGCCTGCCTTCCGCCAGCAAGCCTCAGTAACCCGGAGCCAGATCTCCATGTTCGGAACCTCCTACGCCAATCGTGCCGCGGCCTACGCCCGCGTCGGCAATCAGACGAGCGTCGAATCGGCCTCGCCGCACAAGCTCATCCTGATGCTGTACGACGGCGCCCTCGTCGCCCTGCGCACCGCCACCGTGGCAATGCAGAACAAGGACATCCCGACCAAGGGCAAGTCGATCTCCAAGGCGATCGACATCATCATGAACGGGCTCAAGGTGAGTCTGGACATCAAGGCCGGTGGCGAACTCGCGGAGCGCCTCGACGCGCTGTACGAATACATGGCCGATCGCCTGCTGCACGCAAACCTGCACAACAATCAGGCAGCGATCGACGAAGTGATCGGTCTGCTCGACAGCCTGCGAGAAGCCTGGGCGGCAATCGAAGCTCAGGTACAAGGCTAGGGAACCCGTACGGCCATGCTGACCCTGGACACCGCTCGGACCCTGCTTTCCCTGTACCGGCAGATGCACGACGCTGCCGAGGCGGGCGATTGGGAGGCGCTGGCCGACCTGGAACGGCAGGCGAGCACATTGCGCGCTTTGGCCGAATCGCCGGTTGAGGCGGCCGCGCCTTCCGAAGAGGACACAGCCGAGCTTCAGAGGCTCATTGCCGACATCCTGGAACTGGACCGCCAGATCCGCCTTCACGCGGAACCTGCGCTGGAGAGCACTCGAAAGCTGATCTCCAGTTCGGTAAAGGGTCGCGCCCTACGTGACGCCTACGGTGGCTGACGGGCGCTGACCGCCCGAGCGCCAGGACCGTCTCGCCATGATCCCCGCCGACCTCGCCTCCCGCCTGCGTCTGCTCAACGAAGCGAGCTTCTTCAACACCGAGCCGCCCGTTCCGGGCCTGCAGCGGGCACGGGAGATCCAGTCCCAGCTGCCGGATCTGGTTCCGGGACAGCGCTTTTTCGCAACGCTGCAGCGCACCCTGCCCGACGGCACCTTCCGCGCCGTGGTCGCCGGGCAGCAGATGACGCTGGCGCTCAACACCGCAGCCCAGTCGGGCGACACCCTGGAGCTCGAAGTCTCGCAGGTCACGCCGCGCGCGGTGTTTGCGCGCATCGTGGGCCAGGAGGCGACCGCGGCCAGCACCGCCTCGGCACAGCCGGCGCTGAGCCAGACGGGCCGGCTGATCAGCTTTCTGCTCACCGGGCAGCCGGCGCCGCAGCCGGCAAGCCTTGCCGCCAATCAGCCCCTGCTCACCGCACCACCGGCCAACGGGTCACAACTGGCGCCCTTGCTGCGCCAGGCGCTCGGTCAGAGCGGGCTGTTCTACGAATCCCATCAGGCGGACTGGGTGCTGGGCCGCCGCGACACCGCCAGCCTGACGAGCGAGCCGCAGGGCCAACCGCGCCCCGTGGCGCAGGCTTCGCCCCAGGCCTCATCGGGCCAGGCCGCTGCACAGGGCGGCACACCTACTGCGCAAGGTGCGCAAGCCGGACAGCAGGCCGCGGCATCCGAGGGCAACGAGCGTACGAGCCAGGCGCGCAGCGCCGCAATGTCGGCCGAAGAGACCGCGCCGGTACGTAGCGCACCGATTCCGGAGCGCCTGATCCCCATCGTCCACCAGCAGCTGGACGCGCTCGCCACACAGCAGTATGTCTGGCACGGGCAGGCCTGGCCGGGCCAGGCGGTGGAGTGGCGGATCGAGGATCCCGAACGCGACGACGGCACCGCCGAGGAAGAAACCGCACGCGGCTGGGACAGCACTCTGCGCCTGACCCTGCCGCGCCTCGGCGGCGTGGAAGCCGTGCTGCACCTCTCCGGCAATCAGGTGGCGCTGCGTCTGCGTGCAGACGAGGCAGACACCCTGGTAGCGCTGGATTCGGGTGCCGCTGCCCTGGCCTCGGCCCTCGAGGCCGTCGACCTGAAGCTCTCCGGTCTGATCGTGGAGCCGCGCAATGAGTGACGCACGCCCCGGCACCCGCAACGAGGCCGTCGCCCTCGCCTACACGGCCGGCGAGACCGCGCCGCGGGTGGTGGCCAAGGGCAAGGGCGTGCTGGCGCAGGAGATCATCGACCGCGCACGAGAGGCGGGCGTCTTCGTGCATGAATCGCCCGAACTGGTGAGCCTGCTGATGCAGGTCGATCTGGACGCCCGCATCCCGCCTCAGCTCTATGTCGCAGTGGCCGAATTGCTGGCCTGGCTGTACCGGATCGAACAGGGTGCCGAGGCCGGTGCACCGCCGGTGGCACAGGATCTGCCCGAGACCCTGCGCCCGCGCAGCGCCGAGGCCGCGCCCGGAGGCTGAGACCCTGCGCCCGATGGCGCAGCGACCGGCCGCAGGCGGGTTTATCGTGATATAACGAAGCCGGAACCGTAACGCGCCGGAACACGCGGGAACGAGCGTTTGGAAAGAAAGCGGGTACGCCCTACAACACTCTGCACAAGATGCACATCGAACAGGAAGATACCCGCGTCGAGCTGGTCTACGGTGAAGACGAAGCAAAATACCTGCTGCGCGACCCCGTCGAAATCAAGGCACTTTTTCGTGCGCTGCTCGCCAGCCGAGGGCTGGTCAGCGCACGCATGGTCCCCGGCGGGCAGAGTTTCATCACGGCCCTGATCGAGGCCGACGAGCAGCACGGCATCCTGCTCGATGCCAGCACAGATCCTCTACAGAACGACCGCATTGCCCAATCCGAGGCACTCGACTGCGTCACGCAGCTTGACCGCGTGCGGATCCAGTTCCTCGTTCGCCGCCCAGTGCGGGTAGTCGAGGAAGGCAAGCCCGGCTTTCGCGCGCCCTTCCCCAACACCGTGCTGCGCCTGCAGCGCCGCGAGTTCTACCGTCTGCAGACCCCTTCATCCTCGTCCCCGCGCCGCGTGGTGTGCAGGCTGCCCCTGCCGCTGGGCGACGGAACGATACGCGAGGTGGAACTGAACATCCTCGACATCAGCCGCGGCGGTCTCGCGATCGCCGTGCCGCCCGGTGGCGTCACGCTGGAACAGGGGGCCGCGTTCGAGGAGTGCACGCTCCTGTTGCCCGACAACCCACCGATCAGCGCACGACTGATCGTGCGCAACCTCTTCCGCATCACCCGCATGAACGGCGTCGAATTGCTGCGGATCGGCTGCGCCTTCGCCAATCTCTCGCGCGGCGCAGGCGACGCCATCCAGCGCTACGTCCTGCGCATGGAACGAGAGCGCAACGCGCGCGAGCGGGGGCTGACTTGACATCCGAGACCATGGAAGAAGAGAAAAAGACCTTCACCCCCGTTCCACCCATGCAGGACGCGGGATTCGAGCGCTACATCCTGCGCGGTCGGGGACAGATCCTGCAGGTGATGAAGGAACTGATCGACAACCGCTGCCTGATGTCGGCCTACATTCGCGGCGGGGTCTCCTACGTAAGCGCGGTGCTCAAGGTCATGCCCGATGACGAGGCGATCCTGATCGACGTGAGCCCGGACGCGGAAATTCACGCCAAGGCACTCGAGGCCGAGCAGATCCTGTGCACCACGCAGATCAACCGCATCCGCATCCAGTTCACCGCGACGGGCATCCGCAAAGTGGTCGACGAAGGCCGCCCAGCCCTGCGTGCGAGGCTCCCGACCGAGGTGCTGCGCCTGCAACGCCGCGACTTCTTCCGCCTGCAGGTGCCCATTGCGCACAACGTCACGCTGACGATTCCGCCAGCGGAAGGGGCCGAGCAGGCCCCCAGCGAGACACGCGTCGTCGACATCAGCGGCACCGGGATCGCGGTGCAGGTTCCGGCAGACCTGCGCGAGCTCACCATCGGGGAGGTCTTGCACGGTTGTACGCTGCGCCTGACGGACCGCGAGCCGCTGCCGGTCGACCTGGAGGTGCGCAACATCAACCGCCAGCTCCGGCCCAACGGCACCGAGCAGCTACGTATCGGCCTGCGGTTCGAATCGTTGCCGCGCAGTGCGGATACGCGCATCCAGCGCTACATCTTCAACGTCGAGCGCGAGATCAACGCGCGCACGCGCGGCGGCTTCTGAAGAACGGCGCAGCGATCGCTGCGCCGACGCCGGTTACACCGGCATGTTCATGATGTCCTGGTAGGCCGTGACCAGCCGGTTGCGAACCTGGACCATCTGCTGGAAGGACAGGCTGGCTTTCTGCAGATTGACCATCACGTCCTGCAGGTTCACGTTGGGGTCGCCTGCGGAGAAGTTCTCGGCCATCGCCCGTGCCTCGCCCTGCGCGGCGCTGACATCCTTGAGTGCGTTGCCAAGCACGTCGGCAAAGTTAACGCCCCCGGCGGGCGCGTCGGCGGGCGATGCGGCCTTGCCTTGTGCAGCCTGCGATACCGAGCGCAGGTCGCTCAGCATCTGGTCGATTCCACGGGTATCCATGTGCGTTCCCCAGCCTCAGGGTGTTTGGTGACGTCAGTGTAGCAGAGCAAGCGGCATGCCAAGCATTGGCGTGGTCGCAGCGCACCCTACCCGCGACCGCCGCGCCTTCGGGTGCCGCACCCGCGGGCAAGCCCGTTTCCACAGAGAAGCTCTAGGGGGCCCGGGTCAGCAGTCATGGCCCTCCTCACGGTACTGCTGCAGCTTGTAGCGCAGCGTACGCTCTGAAATCCCAAGCTTTTCAACGGTTTTCTTGCGCGAGCCGCCCAGCGCGCGCAACGTCGAGAGGATGTGTTCGCGCTCCAAGTCCTTCATGTTCGCCGGGCGCTGGGCCACTGCCTCGTGGGGGCTGGAAGCAGGAAGCGGGCCCGCCGCTGGCGGTAGCGGGGCGGCGTGCACGGGCGCGGCAGCCGGCGGCGGCGTGAGTGGGGGCGTGAGTGGGGGCGTGAGTGGGGGCGTGAGTGGGGGCGTGAGTGGGGGCGTGACTGGAGACGTGAATGCAGACAGATAAGCGGCAGAACTTGCCGGTGCAGCGGCAGGTGTTGCCGCCTCCGGATTCCAGTGCGGCAGGCACAGCCGCACAGTCTCTGCGTTCACCTCGTCGCCCGCCGTGAGGATGAGCACGCGGTGCATGGTGTTCTCGAGCTCCCGCACGTTGCCTGGCCAGCCGTAGCGCGCAAGCAGCACCTCGGCTTCGGGCGAGAAGCGCACCTGGCGCTTGAGCCGGGCGGCATGGCGCGCAAGGAAATGCCGCGCGAGCGGGACGATGTCGCCGGGGCGCTCGCGCAGCGCGGGAATCGCGATCGGGAACACATTGAGCCGGTAGTAGAGGTCTTCGCGGAAGCGTCCGGCGGCGACCTCGGCCGGCATGTCGCGGTTGCTGGTGGCGAGCACACGGATGTCCAGCGCCACCGGCTTCTTGCCGCCCACGCGCTCGACCTCGCGCTCCTGCAGCACGCGCAGCAGCTTGGCCTGCAGGCCGAGCGGCATCTCGGAGATCTCGTCGAGCAGGATGGTGCCGCCCTGCGCCTGTTCGAACTTGCCCGGCTGCGCCGCCTGCGCGCCAGTGAAGGCGCCCTTCTCATAGCCGAACAGCGTGGCTTCGAGCAGGTTCTCGGGGATGGCCGCGCAGTTGATGGCGACGAAGGCCTTGCCGGCGCGCGGCGAATGTTCGTGGATGTAGCGCGCGAACACTTCCTTGCCGGTGCCCGACTCGCCCGAAAGCATCACCGTGGCGTCGGTCTCGGCCACACGCGCAGCAAGCGCCAGCAGGTTGCGCGTAAGCGGATCCTCGGCCACGGTGTCTTCCGCATCGGGCTGCACGGCGGCGTAGCGGCGCACGTTCTCGAGCAGCACATCGGGCTCGAAGGGCTTCATCAGGAAGTCGCAGGCGCCCCCGCGCATGGCCGCCACGGCCTTGTCCACGTCGCCATAGGCGGTCATCAGCAGCACCGGCAGCTGCGGCCAGCGCGCACGGATCTCATGCAGCAGCTGCAGGCCATCCATGGGCTGCATGCGCAGGTCGGTGACGACGAGGTTGAAGTGGTCCTGCTCCAGCGCCGCCAGCGCCGCCGGCCCGCCATCGACGCCGACGACGCCGTGATGCGCCATCTCCAGCGTGAAGCAGACCGCATCGCGCAGCGCGGCGTCGTCCTCGACCACGAGGATGTTCAATGTCTCGATCATGTGGGTTCGTCCCCGTTCGAAGCGGCTGCCGATGCGAGCGGCACGGTCAGCGCGAATTCCGCCCCCTGCCCCGGTGCGGAGCGCAGCGTGATGTCGCCGCCGTGCGCACGGGCGACGCCGCGCGCGATCGCGAGCCCCAGACCGGTGCCCTCCGCGCGAGTGGTAAAGAAAGGCTCGAAAAGGCGCTCCTGCAACTCGGGCGGCACGCCGCCGCCGCTGTCACGCACCGTGAAGCGCACCGCCGCACAGCCGATACCGGACTCGGCCGCGTCGATCTCGACCGCGGCGAAGGCAAGCTGCCCGCCCTGCGGGCAAGCCTGGATGCCGTTCTCGAGCAGGTTGGTGAGCGCCCCGCCGAGCGCCTTGCGGTCGCCCAGTACGCTTGCCTGCAGGCACGCGCAGCCGCTCTCGAAGCTCACCTGGCGGGCGCGTGCGAGCGGCTCCAGCGTATGCGTGAGCTCCGTGACCAGCTCGCACACTTCGAAGCGGTGGCGCCCGGTGCTGTCGCCGCGGGCAAACAGCAGCATGTCACGGATCAGGCGCTCCAGATACCGCAGGCGCTCGAGCGCGCGGTCGGCCACCTGGATGCGCTGCAGCGGGTCGAGTTCGGACTGGCGCAGGTTGCCGGTGTAGAGCAAGGCAGCCGCCAGCGGCGTGCGCAGTTGGTGCGCGAGGCCGGCGACCATCTCGCCCATCGCGGCCAGGCGCTCGTTGCGCTCGGCGGTGAGGCGCATGCGGAAGGTGTCGGTGATGTCGTGCAGCAGTACGATGCGCTCGTCGCCGGACTCGAGCTCCGATTCGGTCCGGGCCACGCGGCGCGGTTCAGCGCCCGCCTCCGCCTGCGGCAGGCGCAGCAGGTATTCTCCGGGGGTCTCGGTCTCTTCCAGACAGCGCAGGGCTTCGCCCTCACCCAGGCCGGAAAGGTCGCGACCGAAGAGCTCGCCGGCGGCACGATTGGCCTGCACGATGCGGCCTGCGCGGTCGAGCACGAGCACCCCCGCGGGCAGCGCGCCCATCAACACCGCGAGGCGCTCGGTGAGTTGCCCCACCTGCTCCTGCAGCGCGTTGTAGGCCGAAGAGAGCTCTTCCGACGCACGGCTGAAGAGCGCAAAGGCTTCGGCGAGCTGGGCGGCATCCAGCGCGGGCGCAGCAGCGCCCGGCGCAGTCCTTGCATCGGCGCTGGCGGGGTCGGTCACGGCAGGAGTCAACGCGGGTTCCGTTTTCACGGCATGCACTCTATCGGCGAACACCGTCATCTTAGCCGGCAAACAAGCGGCAAAAAATGCCGCTTTTCACGACATGAACCTTGCGCTCGCGGACGGACAATGCCGCCATCGGAAAAAGCGTACGCGACAGGACAGCCACCATGGCCGCAGCAGAAAACACCGCAGACCTTGCCCCCGGCGCCGCAGCGCCGGCGGACACCCGGCTGCAGCAGGCACTGCAGAACATCAACGCGCTCTCGCAGCGGCAAAAAATTGCCGCCGCGGCCGCCATCGCGCTCGCGATCGCACTGGTCGCAGGCGCACTGCTGTGGAACCGGGCACCCGATTACGCGGTGCTGTTCTCCAACCTCGACGAGCGCGATGGCGGGCAGATCATCACCGCGCTGCAACAGCAGAACGTGCCCTATCGCATGTCGGCCAACGGCAACGCCATCCTGGTGCCGCAGGCGCAGGTGCACGAGACGCGCTTGCGCCTGGCCGCAGAAGGTCTGCCCAAGGGCGGGCTCGCCGGTTTCGAGCTGATGGACGGGCAGAAGCTGGGCATTTCGCAGTTCAACGAACAGGTGAACTACCAGCGCGCACTCGAGGGCGAGCTGTCCCGCACCGTGCAGGCCATCGACGCGGTGGCCGGCGCACGCGTGCATCTCGCCATGCCCAAGCAGACCGCCTTCCTGCGCGACGAGCAGCGCCCGACCGCCTCCGTGATGGTGAACATGCGTCCGGGCCGGGTGCTGAACCAAAGCCAGGTGGCGGGCATCGTGCACCTGGTGTCGTCGAGCGTGCCGCGCATGACCGCCGACGGCGTGAAGATCGTCGACCAGAACGGCAGCCTGCTCACCGAGCAGGCCGACCCCCTGATGCATGCGGGGCTAAACGCACGCCAGCTCGAGTACGTGCGCGCGATGGAGAAGGCCTTCATCGAGCGCATCGAGAACATCCTGATCCCGATGGTCGGCAAGGACAACTTCCGCGCCCAGGTCGCAGCCGATGTCGATTTCGACCAGGTGGAGCAGACCGCCGAGAGCTACAAGCCCAATCCGTCTCCCGACCAGGCGATCCGCAGTCAGCAGACCACCGAGCAGATCAATCCGCTGCAGGGACCGCAGGGCGTGCCGGGCGCGCTCACCAACCAGCCGCCGGTGCCGGCGACCGCCCCCCTCACCGCACCGCCGGTCGCCGGCGGCCCCGGTGCAGCGGGCGCCGCGGTGAGCAGCAACCGCAGCGCCGTGCTCAACTACGAACTCGACCGCAGCATCCAGCACATCAAGCAGGCCGTGGGCCAGGTCAAGCGCCTGTCGGTGGCCGTTGTGGTGAATAATCGCACCATCCCCGGCACCGACGGCACGCCCACCAGCGTACCCCTGACGGACGACGAGATCTCGCGCATCACCAATCTGGTACGCGAAGCGGTCGGCTACAACGCCGACCGCGGCGACAGCATCAACGTGGCCAACAGCGCCTTTGCCCAAGATGGCGTCGAGCCGGCCCTGCCCCTGTGGAAGGACCCGGAGATGGTCGAGTTGGGCAAGGAAGGGCTGAACTGGCTGCTGGTGCTGGTGGCGCTGCTGCTGGCCTACTTCGGCGTGATCCGCCCGCTGCTGCGCACGGTGCTGCCGCCCCCGGCGAAGGCCGAGACGGGTGCCGGTGCGGCGGGAGAGGAAGCTTTGGAGGAAGGCGAGGAAGGCGTGCGCGTCACCCTGTCGGGCGAAGCCGAGGAGAGCTTCGAGCAGCGTCTCGAGCGCATTCGCCAGCTCGCGCGCGACGATCCCAAGACCATGGCGAATTTGATGAAGAACTGGATGGGCCTGAATGAGGAGGGGCGCAAGTGACGACGCCTGAGGAAGGCCTGGAGAAGGCCGCCCTGCTGCTGCTGACCCTGGGCCCGGATGCGGCCGCAGAAGTCCTGCGCCAGCTCGGCCCGCGCGAGGTGCAGAAGCTGAGCCTGAAGATGTCGGAGATGCCCGCCCAGACCCGCGATCGCGTGATGCCACTGCTGATGGAAGTGGACGCGCACTTCGGCAAGGGCGCGATGATACAGCCCGACGAGGCGCAGCTGCGCGAGATGCTGACCAAGGCGCTCGGCGACGAGCGCGCCGGCCACCTGCTCGCGCGCATGATGAGCGGCTCGGACACGGCAGGCATCGAAAGCCTGAAGTGGATGGACGCCGCCACCGCCGCCGACCTGATCAAGAACGAACACCCGCAGATCATCGCCACCATCCTCGTGCACCTGGAGTTCGACCAGGCGGGCGAGATCCTCAAGCACTTCACCGACCGCCTGCGCAACGATGTGGTGCTGCGCATCGCCACGCTGGACGGCGTCCAGCCCGCGGCGCTGAAGGAACTCAACGACGCGCTGACACGGATGCTCTCAGGCGCATCGAACGTGAAGAAGGCGGCAATGGGCGGCATTCGCCATGCGGCCG
Organism: Thauera sp. AutoDN2; assembly: GCF_051280715.1. Lineage (NCBI taxonomy): Bacteria > Pseudomonadati > Pseudomonadota > Betaproteobacteria > Rhodocyclales > Zoogloeaceae > Thauera > Thauera sp. AutoDN2. The sequence continues at coordinate 19,536 of NZ_JBNCAR010000008.1, forward strand.
AGATCCTCAACTTCGTCGGTTCCACGCATGAAACGGCAGTGATCGACAACGTGCGCGAATACGATCCGGAACTGGCGCAGAAGATCCTCGACGAGATGTTCGTGTTCGAGAACCTGCTCGACATCGACGATCGCGGCATTCAGACCCTGTTGCGCGAGATCCAGTCCGACTCGCTCATCATCGCGCTCAAGGGCGCACCGCCCGAGCTGCGCGAGAAGGTGTTCAAGAACATGTCCAGCCGTGCTGCAGAGATGTTGCGCGAGGATCTCGAGGCACGCGGGCCGGTTCGCCTGTCCGAGGTCGAAGCCGAGCAGAAGGAGATCCTCAAGATCGTGCGTCGCCTGGCCGAAGAGGGCCAGCTCATGCTCGGCGGCAAGGGCGGCGACGATGGTTTCGTCTGATCTGCGTCCCGGCACTGAACACGTGAGCCGCCCATGAGCATTTCCCGCCATCAGGCCGTAGGTGCCTACAGGCGCTGGACGCCGGCCGACTTCGATGCCGAAGGCGAGGACGGCGCCGCACACGACGCGGATACCGGCGAGGCATCATCGGCTGAGGCCGAGCCGACCGCAGTCGCTGCACCCGCTGCGGCGGAGGAGGCGCCCGCCCCTGCCGAGCCGCCCGAGTTGCCCGAGTTGCCCCCCGATTTCCGCCTGCCGACAGCGGAGGAGATCGAGCGCATGCACGAGGAGGTGCGCCAGGCTGGCTTCGACGAAGGCCGGCGCGAAGGCGTGGCCGAAGGGCTGGAGGCCGGACGCAAGCAGGGGTACGAGGAAGGTCAGCGCCAGGCCGCGCAGGAAGCCGGACGGATCGCCAGGCTGGTGGACACGCTCGAGGACGCGATGCAGACGCTGGACGCGGAGATCGCAGAAGAGCTCATGGCGCTCGCGATCGAGATGGCGCGGCGCATGGTGCGGCTCACGCTCGAACACCACCCCGAAACCATCCTCGACACCGTACGCGAAGCCCTGCTCCAGCTTCCCCAGGGGCACGCGCAGATCCATCTCCACCCCGAGGACCTGGACCTCGTGCGCAGGCACGCAGGCGATCAGTTCGCGCACGGCGGACATCGGCTGCACGAGGATCTGCACCTTCAGCGCGGCGAGTGCCGCATCGAGGGCCAGGGCACCGTTGTAGACGCGACCCTGCAGGCGCGCTGGCGCCGGGTGCTGGAATCGATCGGGCACGAGAAGGCCGCCTGGTCGCCTGAGGAAGGGGCTGCGGAGGGCATTGCAGAGAGCGTTGCGGAACAGGCGGACGAAAAGACGGAGGAGCCAGCCTGGGGCGCAACCGAAGACGGAAGCGGGGAAGGAGGCGGGAAACCGCTCACGGACGCGAACAGCCCAGACGACAGCCAGCCCGGCGACCCCGGAGCGAAGCAGGCACCCGGCCCATGAATCCACACACCGCCCTGTGGCGCAGTTTCCTCACCGATGGACGCCATCTGGTCGAGGGCTGCAACCCGCTCGAAACCTCGGGCCGGCTGACGCGCATCAACGGGCTGGTGATGGAGGCCGCCGGCATCAAGCTGCCGCTGGGCGCGGGCTGCCGCATCCTGGTGCCCGGAGGCGGCTCGGTGGACGCCGAGGTGGTGGGGTTCAACGGCGACAAGCTGTACATGATGCCCACCGACGACGTTTTCGGCCTCGCCCCCGGGGCGCGCGTGCTGCCGATCGAAGTGGGCGTGCCGCGCCTGGTGCCGGGCAAGCGCATCGGCCCGCGCCGGCGCGCCGCCGACCGCGCCAAGCATCTCCCGGTGGGCGATGAGCTGCTGGGCCGCGTCGTGGATGGCGCCGGCCGTCCGCTGGACGGACATGGTCCGCTCGGGACCCAGGAGACGCGCTCGCTGCAGGGCCGTGCAATCAACCCGCTCTCGCGCGCACCGATCAGCCAGCCGCTCGATGTGGGCATTCGCGCCATCAACGCGCTGCTGACGGTCGGACGCGGGCAGCGCCTGGGGCTCTTCGCCGGCTCCGGCGTGGGCAAGTCGGTGCTGATCGGGATGATGGCCCGCTACACGGAAGCTGACGTGATCGTGGTCGGCCTGATCGGCGAGCGGGGCCGGGAAGTAAAGGAGTTCATCGACCAGAGCCTGGGCCCGGAAGGTCTCGCGCGCTCGGTGGTGGTCGCGGCGCCAGCCGATACCAGCCCGCTGATGCGCATGCAGGGCGCAGCCTATGCGACCACGGTGGCGGAACACTTCCGCGACCGCGGCAAGCAGGTGCTGCTGATCATGGATTCGCTGACGCGCTACGCAATGGCCCAGCGCGAGATCGCGCTCGCGATCGGCGAGCCGCCGGTCACCCGCGGCTACCCGCCGAGCGTGTTCGCGCGCTTGCCTGCACTGGTCGAGCGCGCCGGCAACGGCCCGGAGGGCGGCGGATCGATCACTGCCTTCTATACTGTGCTCGCCGAAGGCGACGACCAGCAGGACCCGATCGCAGATTCTGCGCGAGCGATCCTCGACGGCCACTTCGTGCTGTCCCGCACGCTCGCGGATCAGGGCCACTACCCCGCGATCGACATCGAGCAGTCCATCTCGCGCGCAATGCACAACCTCGTGGGCGACGACCACTTCGCCGTCGTGCGCCAGTTCAAGCAGTTCTTTTCGCGCTATCAGCGCTCTCGTGACCTGATCGCGGTGGGCGCCTACCAGGCCGGCGGAGACCCGGTGCTGGACACCGCGGTGCGGCTGTACCCCAGGCTGGAGGCCTTCCTCCAGCAGGGCATCCACGAACGCGAATCGCACGAGGGCGCGCTGCGCAAGCTCGCCGAAGTGTTCGGCTGACAAGGCGCACGGCCCCTCGTTCGCGCTTGCCGGCGCAAAGGACAGGGGGCTGGATCGGCCGAGACCGTTGGGCGAAACGAGCCAGCGGCCCTGCGGCACGATAGAATCCGGCTTCCAGACTGCACGCCAACCGGCAGCCGATGACTGCGCAATTCCACCTCCAGCCCCTGCTCGACCTCGCCAACACCCGCACCGACGAAGCCGCCCGCAGGCTTGGCGAACTCGTCGCCGCCGAGCGCGATCAGGCGCAGAAGCTCGAGATGCTCGAAACCTACCGCAAGGAATACAACGAGCGCTTCGTGCAGGCTGCGCGCGATGGCATGAGCCCGGACGCCTGGCGCAATTTCAGCGCCTTCATGGGCAAGCTCGATGAAGCCATCGCCGCACAGCGCAAGCTCGTGGAGCAGTCCCAGGCGCGCACGGTGGAAGGTCAGCAGAGCTGGATCGCCCAGCACACCCGCCTGAAGGCCTTCGACACGCTCTCGCAGCGCCACCGGTCTGCCCTGGACCAAGCCGAATCACGGCGCGAGCAGAAACAGGCGGACGAGCACGCGGCGCGCCGGCGCTTCGATTCCGGCAACGACGACGAAGGCGAGGGCGAATCTTGACCCCGCTGAACGCGCGCCCGAAGCCCGTCACAGGGCCCTGTCCGCTGGTGGCATGAGCCTTGCTTGAGGTTGCGCACCGGATCCTTCGATCCCCGCCAGCCTCACAGGGACCCAGACATGTCTGCACTGCCTTCCGCATACGCCTCCGCACGCAACCCGGTCTCCGCCATGAACCTGCTCTCGGCGCAGCCAGAGCCCGCAAACCCGGCGGCCCGCAACGCGCGCACCGAAGCCCAGGCCAGTTTCCGCACCGACACCCGTGCCAACTCCTTCTCGCAGACCCTGCAGAGCCGGATGCCGGAGCCCCCGCGCAATGAAGCTCCGCGCCCGCAGGACAGGCAGGGTGCGGAACGCAGCCCCACTGCCGAAGGCCGCAAGAGCCCCTCGCCCGAGCGAGCGAGCGCCCCCGACGGCGCGCGCACGGCCGAGGCGGACCAGCCCGCGGACGCCCCGCCCTCCACGCAGACGCAGGAGGGCAGCACCGGCACCGGCCAGAACCCGTCCGACGCGCAAGGGCAGGCGCAGACCGAAGCACAGCCGCAGCAGCCTGCCGCAGCCGGCAGCCCGGAGGCTTCGGCGGCGGCTTCCGTTGCCGGCTTGCCGGCAGCCATTGCCGCCCTGCTCTCCGGGCAGCAGGACAGTGCCGCCGTGGAGGATGGCACGGAGAGCCTGCTGACGAACCCCAACGGCGGGAAGAAATCGATTCATAATTCGGCGCTGCTGACGAGCCTGGGCCAGGAGATCGCGGACGGCAATGCCAACCCCGGGCTGCAGGCCAAGGCCATCGCAGTGGCGGCAAACGCGGTTTCCGCCGGCATCGCCGCCGGACGGGGGGCCGAGGCTGCAGCGGCACTGGTCAAGGAGGGTGCGGACGGCAGCACCGGCCTGCAGGGCGCCGGGCTGCACCTGCATGGTTCGCCGCAGTTGCTGCGCCAGGCGCAGGGCGCGCAGCCCACGCCACAGTTGCCAGTCCAGACGCCGGCCGGCCAGCAGGCATGGGCGGAGGACGTCAGCAACCAGGTGCGCTGGATGCTCGGCCGCGCCGAAAGCAAGGCAGAACTGGTGCTGACACCGCCGAGCCTGGGCAAGCTCGAAGTCTCGATCAGCCTCAACGGCGACCAGACGACGGCACAGTTCATCGCGTCCAGCCAGGCCGCCCGCGATGCGCTCGAGCGCGCCATGCCGCATCTGCGCGAGATCCTTCAGCAGGCGGGCATCATGCTGGGCGATGCAAACGTGAGCACTTCGGGTCAGCAGGGCCGCGATGGCGGCACCTCCCGCCAGGACGGCGGAAATGGCCAGGGCGATGAAGCCCTCACCGGAGCGGGGACCCAGTCCGGCAGCGGTGGCGGCTGGGTGAAACAACAGCAGGGGATGGTCGACACCTTCGCCTGAAGCGCGCGAATTGGGGCTGCTCTGCCCCACTTTTCGGCGCTTTGGCTTGCGTGACCCTCCCGGATAATGCAATTCGTACAACAGGAGAAACGCATGGCCAAGGCACCGGCAAAGACGGAAGAAGGCGAAGACGTCCCCAAGAAGAAAGGCAAGCTCGGCCTGATCATCGTCATCGTGCTGCTCGTGGTGCTCATCCTGATCGCCGCGGGCGTCGGTGCGCTGCTGCTGCTCAAGGGCGGCAAGGACAAGGACGGTGAGGAAGCCGCTGCCAGCGAGGCTGCAGCGCAAGCGCAGCTCCAGACCCAGGGCACCGTCGACCTCACCAAGCCACCGATCTTCATTCCGCTCGACGCCTTCACGGTCAATCTGCGTCGCGACGAGGGCGACCACTACCTCCAGGTGGTGGCGGTCATCCGCATCGCCGACGCGAAGATGGAGCCGACCCTGAAGGCCTTCATGCCGGAGATCCGCCACCGCATCAACCTGCTGCTGTCGGCCAAACTCCCCTCGGAGCTCGCCACTATCGAAGGACGCGAGTCGCTCTCGCTCGAGATCACGCAGCAGGTCAATGAGGCGCTCGGCTTCCAGGCGGTGCGCGATGCGAGCGGCCGCCCCATCCCGAACGGCCCCGTGCAGTCGGTGTTGTTCACCTCCTTCATCATCCAGTAAGGAGCGGCACCATGTCCGCGGACTTTCTCTCCCAGGAAGAGGTTGACGCCCTGCTACGGGGCGTGACCGGGGAGACGGACGAACAGGCTGCGGACGACGCGGGGACGGAAGGCATTCGCCCCTACAATCTGGCGACGCAGGAGCGCATCGTGCGGGGGCGCATGCCTACGCTCGAGCTCATCAACGAGCGCTTCGCACGCTATCTGCGCATCGGCCTGTTCAACTACATGCACCGCAACGTCGAGGTCTCGGTGGGACCGATCAAGGTGCAAAAGTACGCAGAGTTCATCCGCAACCTCGTCGTGCCCACCAACCTCAACCTGGTGACCGCCAAGCCGCTGCGCGGCACCGGGCTGGTCGTCTTCGACCCGAACCTCGTGTTCCTGGTCGTGGACAACATGTTCGGCGGCGATGGGCGCTTCCACACCCGGGTCGAGGGGCGTGACTTCACACCCACCGAGCAGCGCATCATCCAGGGCATGCTCAACGTGGTCTTCACCGAGTACGCCCGCGCCTGGGCACCGGTGTTCGCACTGCATCTGGAGTACGTTCGGTCGGAGATGAACTCGCAGTTCGCCAACATCGCGACCCCCTCCGAAGTCGTGGTCGCGACCAGCTTCTCGCTCGAACTCGGCGGCGCGCAGGCAGAGATGCACATCTGCTTCCCGTACTCCATGCTCGAACCCATTCGCGATCTGCTGTATTCCACCATGCAGAGCGACCATCTGACCTCGGATCGCCGCTGGATCAAGCTGCTGACGCGACAGTTGCAGACCGTCGAGGTGGAGCTGGGCTGCAATTTCGGCAGCGCCCGCCTCACCCTGCGCGACATCGTCGACATGCGCGTGGGGGACGTGATTCCGCTGAACGTGCCCGCCGCACTGGTTGCCGAGGTGGATGGGGTACCGGTCTTCAAGTGCAACCACGGCACCAAGGGCGGACACTACGCCATCAAGCTCGAGCAATTCATCCGCGCCGACGACACCGACACATCGAGCCATCCGGGAGAAAACAATGGCTGACGACAATCTGGAACCCCAGATCACCGAAGACGACTGGGCCGCTGCGATGATGGAGCAGGCCGCGGTCGAAGCCGGAGGCGACGGCGAGGCCGACCGCGTGGCGGCCGAACTCGCCGCGGCGGCCATGGACGGCTCGCCTTACCAGGCCAAGCCGGCCAGCCAGTTGTTCGAAGACTTCGGCGGCAGCAGCGACAAGCAGGGGTCGCTGAATGATTTCGACATGATCCTCGACATCCCGGTGCAGATCACTGTGGAGTTGGGGCGCACGAAGCTGTCGATCCGCAACCTGTTGCAGCTTGCACACGGCTCGGTGGTCGAACTGGACGGTCTTGCGGGCGAGCCGATGGACGTGCTGGTCAACGGCACCCTGATCGCCCAGGGCGAGGTGGTCGTGGTCAACGACAAGTTCGGCATCCGTCTGACCGACATCATCACCCCCGCCGAGCGAATGCGTAAGATCCGCAGCTGATCGACCCATGCCCCTGCAACGACTGACCGTTCCTGTCCTGGCGGGCACCACGACACTGGCCCCGCTCTGGCCAGGCGCTGCCCTGGCACAGACTGCCCCCACCCCCGTCTCCACCCCTACCTCTTCCCCCCTCCCCGAGCTCGGTGCCAGCCTGCTGCAGATGGCGTTCGGGCTCGCCATCGTCATCGCGCTGCTGCTCGCCAGCCTGTGGCTGATCCGCCGGCTGGGCGCACCGCGCGGGGGTGGCGCCGCCATCAAGGTGCTGGGCGCCGCGGCCGTGGGTCCGCGCGAGCGCGTGGTGCTGGTCGAACTCGGTGACGAGGTCCTGGTGCTCGGTGTGGCGCCAGGCTCGGTGAGCAAACTGCACGACATGAAGCGCAGCGCGCTTCCGCTCGCCGCCGATGCGCCCGGGGTGGCAACACCGGCCGGACGCAGCTTCGCAAGCTGGCTCAAGCAGGCAACGGAGCACCGCAATGCGCGCTGAAACCGGCCGTCGATTGTCTCCCGCCTTGCTGCGCCAGCTTGCCCTGGGCGTACTGCTCGCCGGTCTGCCGCTGCTGGCCGCCGCACAGGCCCTGCCCGCGCTGACCACGACCGATGCACCCGGAGGCGGCACGACCTACAGCCTGACCATCCAGACGCTGTTGCTGATGACGCTGCTGAGCTTCATCCCGGCAATGGTGCTGATGATGACGAGCTTCACCCGCATCATCATCGTGTTTTCACTGCTGCGCCAGGCCATGGGCACGCAGACCGCGCCGCCGAACCAGGTGCTGCTCGGGCTGGCACTTTTCCTGACCTTCTTCATCATGGCGCCGGTCGCCGAGCGCGTGTATACCGACGCCTACCTGCCAATGTCCGAGGGAGCGATCCAGTTCGACGAGGCACTCGAGCGCGCGTCGGTGCCGGTAAAGGCCTTCATGCTCAAGCAGGTGCGCGAGCCCGATCTCGATCTTTTCGCCGGACTTGCCAAGGTGCCTCCGGTGGAGAAGGCCGAGGATCTGCCGATGCGCGTGGTGATCCCCGCTTTCGTTACGTCGGAGCTCAAGACCGCCTTCCAGATCGGCTTCATCATCTTCATCCCCTTCATCATCATCGACATGGTGGTCGCCTCTGTGCTGATGTCGATGGGCATGATGATGATGTCGCCCGTGATCGTGTCATTGCCCTTCAAGATCATGCTGTTCGTGCTGGTCGACGGCTGGACGCTACTGATCGGCTCGCTGGTACAGAGCTTCGCCCTCTGAAGGGCGCGTTCCGAGGAGAAACGCCATGACCCCTACCGCAGTCATCGAGATCGGGCGTCAAGCCGTCGAAGTCACGCTGCTGGTTTCCGCACCCCTGTTCGTCGCCGCACTGGCGACCGGCCTGATCATCAGCATCTTTCAGGCCGCGACCCAGATCAACGAGATGACACTCTCCTTCGTGCCCAAGCTGGTCGCGATCTTCGTCACCCTCGTGCTTGCCGGGCCGTGGATGATCACCCTGCTGACGGACTTCATGCGCAGGCTGATCCAGTCCATCCCGACGATGATCGGTTAGCGCCGCCGCGCCGCCGCACTCACCACCGCTCCGCCGCCCGATGCTCAGCGTAACCGCCGCCCAGCTCGATGCATGGCTCGCCGCGCTGATGTTTCCGCTCGCGCGGCTGCTCGGGTTGTTCTCTTCAGCGCCCGTATTCGCCAACCGAGGGGTGTCGGTGCGCGCTCGGCTCGCAATCGGCATCGCGGTGACCGTGGCCGTGCTACCGATCATGCCGCCGATGCCGGACGTGCCGCCGAACTCCGGCCTGGGGCTGGTGATCTTCGGCCAGCAGATCTTCATCGGCATCGCGATCGGCTTCATGATGCGCATCGTGTTCGCGGCCGTGGACATGGCTGGCGCCCTGATCGGCATGCAGATGGGCCTGTCCTTCGCGATCTTCTTCGACCCCGACGCGGGCGGGCAGACCGCGGTGCTGTCCGACTTCCTGAACCTGCTCGCCACGCTGCTCTTTCTGGCGGCCAACGGTCACCTGGTGCTGATCGAGATCGTGGTCAGGAGCTTCGAGTGGCTTCCGGTCAGCACCGAGCTGCTCAGTTCCAGCGGCTGGATCTTCATCGCGCGCACCGGCCTGACCGTGTTCGCGGCCGGGCTCCTGCTGTCCATGCCGATCATCGCCATGCTGCTGGTGGCGAACATCGCACTCGGTGTGCTGACGCGTGCAGCGCCACAGCTGAACCTGTTCGCAGTGGGTTTCCCCATTACGCTCACCGCCGGTTTCATCGGCCTGCTGCTGATCATGACCAACTTCGGTCCCGTACTGCAGAGCCTGTTCGAACGCGGCTTCGACACCATCTCGCTGCTGCTCGACGCCCTCGCCCCGCTTCCAACACCGGCCCCCTGAGGGCGGGCAATTCTCCGCCCTCCCGTCCTTTCGCCCTTTCGCCCTCTCACCCTTTCCCCTTCTTCCCCCGCTTACATCGTGGGGAAGATCTGCGAGCGCACCAGCCGGATCTCCGCGTTCGCGTAGCGGCGGGCGAAAGGCCGGGTCGACTCCACGCCTTCCTCGTAGTGCACGACCTCATAGCCGGCGAAGCCCCCGGCCTCGACGATCTGACGCGCATTGCGCAGGAACACCTGCCGCGCTTCGCCCTCACCGCCAGTGAAGAGCGATTTCATCTTCAGCGCCATGCGTACCCGGTCGCGTCCAGCCTCTCGCACGTCGATGCGCCAGGTGGGGGCGAAGGGGTCATAGATCGCGAATGCGACCAGCGCACCGGCGATGTATTGCGGCTCGAGCATGTCCAGGTCGCTGAGCATCGACAGGCCACCGGCGAGCGCAGCAACCGGCGCGAGCAACTCGACGGCCTCCTCCGGCGACACTGTCCCCGGTTCGCGGACCGAGGCCTCGTGGGTGGTGGTACAGGCCGCGAGCAAGACGGCAGCCCCAACGACAAGTGCGGTGCGCATGGAGGAACTCAATTCAGGTAGTTGAACAGCGACAGGCCGGAAACGCGCATGAAAGACTGCTGCGCCGCCTGCAGGTAGGTCTGTTGCTGCGTCAGGCGCGAGATCGCCTCGGCGTAATCGACATCCTGCAAGCCGGACAGCGTAGTGGCGTATTGCAGGTCGAGGTCGCTGCCGAGACTCGCGAGCGCTTCGGTCTCGGTGAGCTGGGAGCCGATCTGGGCGCGAGTCTTGAGGATGTTCTCCTGGCCGGCATCGAAGGTTTCGAGCGCAAAGGCAACAGCGCCGGTCATGCCCGAGGCACCCGGGCTCTCGAGCGCAGAGGCGAACATCGCCATGTTGTTGAGCAGGTTGGTGGAAGGGACGAAGACCTCGAACTTGTCTTCACTCCCGACCGGCACAGCGGTGAGGTCAAAATCGATACCATCGATTGTCGGCGTGCTGCCGACGGCATAGGTTGCCGGCGCCAGCGGCACTTCCTGCCCATCCTGCCCGATGCGGGTTACGGTATAGCTCGCGGCGAGCGCGTCGTACTCGAACTGATACCGCGTTGCCTGCCGTACGTTGGACGCATCGATCGACGCGATGGTCGGGCCTGCCTGTCCCTCGTTCGCTGCGTTCGCGTAGACCTTGATCGACCCGGTGCCGAGCGTGAGCGTACGATCGAACACGTCCGAGCCCGGCAAGCTGACGGGCATGTAGCGCGAGGCCGAGACCTGGATCGTCCGCTCGCCCTGATCACCTTCGTATCCGACGCCGGAAAGTCCGCCTGAATAGGGCTGCTGCTGCGATCGGTAGCCGCCGAAGATGTAGTCGCCCGTACCGTCCTGGCTGTTGGCAAGCGCCAGCATGGCTTCGAACTGGGCCTTCATGTCCGTTGCCATGTAGCCCAGATCCTTGGCATCCAGGGCACCATTGCCCGCCTGCACCGCGCGCTCGCGGACGTAGTGCAGAACGTCGCCCGCGCTCTGCAGGCGGGACTCGAGCAGCTTCATGGCGTCGTCGGCGTAGCCGATGTTCACCGAAAACTGGGTGTTGACCGCCTTGGTCTGGCCGACCTCCAGCGCACGCGCGGAGGCGATGGGGTCGTCCGCGGGGGTCAGCACACGCCGGCCGGTGGACACCTGCTGCTGCGTCTGCAGGATGTTCTTCCACTGCTGCTGGATCGAGCCTACGCCCTTGTCGTAGATCATGCTTGTCGATACGCGCATGATGTTCTCCCGGTGTTGCCGGCTCAGCGGCCGATGCTGATGAGTTCGTCGAACAGCCGCTGCGCCACGGTCATGACGCGCGCCGAAGCCTGGTAAGCCAGCTGGTAGCGGACGAGATTGGCGGCCTCTTCATCGAGGTTGACGCCGGACATGCTGTCGCGCGCCGTGGTGGCCTGCGTCAGCAGGGCTTCCTGCGCAGACTCGTTAACCTGAACCTCGCGCGTCTTGTTGCCAACGGTGCTCACGGTCTGTGCGTAGCTGGTCTGGAAGGTCGCTGTGGGACGCCCATTGGCATCCGCGAGCAGAACCTTCTTCGTTTGCAGGGCACCGAGCGCGACCGCATTGCGGTTGTCGGAAGCGCCGGCCACAGTGGGCGCGAAATCGAATCGGTCGCCCACCTGCGGCGCGCCGCTGATGCGTACATCGAATTCGTAACCGCCCGGCTCGACAACCCTGAACCGGACCCCGGCGGCATCACCGGACGGATCGAAGGCCGTGCTCGAGGTCGCGGGGCCGCCAACCGGCAGCCACTCGCCGCTGCTGGCCTGGTACTGGAGTCGCTGGATGGTGTAACCGCCCGTGGTCGGCAGGGCGAGATTCGCGCCGTCGAAGCTCAGCGCAAACGGGGCAAACGACGGCTGCGCTCCGGGCACATTGCCCACGCTGCGCACATCGATCTCGGACGCCTTCGCCGTCCCCTGGTTCGTCAGCGGCAGGTTGACCGAAACCGGGCCTCCGGCAGCGACCTTGCGCGGGTCCGTGATGGCCACCGAAATGTCCCGCGCCGCATTGCGGGTGGGTTGCACCAGAACGGACTGGCCCGCAGCCAAGGAACTCCCGTCGATCGTCATCCCATCAATGCTGAGGGCGCCACTTGCGGCGGACGCGGTGAGGGGAGGCTGGATGTCCCCATCGGAGAGCCGTTTCACCCTGAAGCCGCCGCTCTCGCCAATGACCTCGTAGTCGCTGGCACGCAACTGCGACACGTCATCCAGACCGACGGTTACACCCGTGCCAAGCGGCTGAACACCGATCGGAGGCGGGTTGAAGAATAGATTCCCGAGCTTGCCCTCGAGATCGACACCAAGCTGGTGCTGCGCGTTGAAGGTTTCCACGATCCCCAGTGCAATCAACCCGAGCTCGTTCTGCGCACGGTCCAGCGAATCCCTGCGGAACTCCAGCAGCCCCCCGAGCTCTCCGCCGGTCAGCAACGACTCGGCGATCTCGATCGTGTTGCCGCCGGGCGCCTTCATGGAGATGGCACCACGTTGCGGGTCGGTGGCGCTCGGGATGACCTCGAATTCGGACACCGTGCCGCGCAGCACCAGCGGCTGGCCCGAGCCGATGAAGACCGACACGCCGCCGTTGGCCTTGCCGCCGTCAGTCTCGGGCACCACGCTGATCTGCACCAGTTTGTTCAGCTCCGCCAGCAGCTGGTCGCGCTGGTCGAGCAGGTCGTTGGCCGGCGTTCCCGCCCCGCCGGCCTGCGCCACGACGATGCGCTGGTTCATCTCGGCGATGGCATTGGCGTAAGTGTTGATCGACTCGACGGTCTGGACGAGGTTGCCTTCCACCCCCTGACGGATCTCCTGCAGCCGGGTGTCGAGCGACTGGAAGCGTGATGCGAGTGCCTGGCCATTGGAGATCAGGGACTGGCGTGCCGCCACGCTGGTGGGGTTCGACGCCACCTCCTGCACGCCGGCAAAGAACTCTGCGAGCGAGGGCGACAGGCCGGTCGTGCTGTCGGCAAGCAGGTTGTTGATCTGGCCGATCTGGCTGCTGTAGGCCGAATACTGCGAGCGGCGGTTGTCCGCCTGCATCACCTGCGCCTCAAGGAACTGATCGTACGAGCGAGTGACGGAAGTGACGTTGGTGCCCTGGCCGAAGAAACCGGCCCCGGTGAACAAAGGCTCACGGGCAGCCTGGCCGACCGTCTGGCGGTGATAGCCGGTGGTGCCGGCATTGGTGATGTTGTGACTGGTCGTGTTCAGCTGGGCCTGTGCCGCATTGAGGCCCGAAACACCGATATTGAGCATGCCAGCCATGATGAATGTCCTGTTCCAATGATCCTTGACAGGAACCTAGCAATTACCTTGCCAGCGCAAAGCGGCAAGATCAGCCGAGGGTCGCGAGCGCGTTGCGCAAGGTCGCGCCGCCGATGATGCGGGTCAGCTTGTCGGCGTACTGCGGATCGGTGGCATAGCCTGCATCCTGCAGCGCGCGCGCAAACCCGGCGGCACTGGTGGTGCCGAGCACCGCCTCGTAGCGCGGGCTGCGGGTCATGAGGTTGGCGTAGTCCTGGAAGGATTCGGCGTAGGACGCATAGGCACGGAAGCGCGAGGGTTCCGCATAAGCCTGCCCGCCGGCGTACTCGGTGACGGTCCGATCGACCGTCTCGCCCTGCCAGGCGGAGCCCGCCTTGATGTTGAACAGGTTGTGGCTGGGCCGGCCGTCGGCGTGGCGAAGTTGCTTCTCGCCCCAGCCGGTCTCGAGCGCGGCCTGCGCAACCATGAATGCAGCAGGAATGCCGGTGCGTTTGCTGGCATCGACCGCATGCGGCCAAACCTCGGTGACGAAGTCGCGCACCTTGGCCGAGACCTCGCCGCTGGCATCGCGCGCCTGCTGGATCGCTTCGACGAAGCGAGCCTGTTCGAGCGCGGTTTCCGCCATCGCCGCCGGGTCTTCCGCACCCGCGCGTGCAGAATCGGCAAGCCCGGCCTTCTGCATCACGGCAGAAATTGCCGGCCGGCGCGCCACACCGGCAAGGTCGAAGCCGCCCACGCCCGCAGCCGATGGAACAAGGGCATCGATGTCGCCTGCACCCTCGCTCTTGCCGCCGAGCTGGCGGAAGATGACCTCGGACAGCCCAGTGCCACGGGCTTGCGAAGCGTTGAGCGCAAGCTGCTGGTCGAGCAGGCTCTGGTACATGCGCGTCTGCTCGCTGTCGAGCATGCTGTTGGACGGCGACGCCTCACGCATCGACTTGAGGGCCATCTGCAGGAACAGCGCCTCGAACTGGCGCGCAGCCGCGCGCAGCGTTTCGTTGGACTGGCCGTCCGTGCGCGCCAGGCGATGCAGGTCGCGCAGCGAGTTCGGGTCGAAAGCGTTGAGCTGGACGCCGGCGTTCATGACCGCAGCCTCAGATGATCTCGAGTTCGGCGCGCAGCGCACCCGCGGCCTTCATCGCCTGCAGGATGCTGACCAGGTCCATGGGATTGGCGCCGAGCGAATTGAGCGCCTTGACCACGTCGGCCAGATTGCCGCCGGCACGCACGTTATGGATGCTGCCACCGTCCTGACGGATGTCGACCTGCCCCTGGTTCTCCGCCACGACGGTCACGCCCTGCGACAAGGGATTGGGCTGGCTGACCTGTGTCTCGGCGTTGACGGTGACGGTGAGATTGCCGTGCGAGACCGCAACATTCTGCAGCGTGACGCGCTGGTTCATCACCACCGAACCGGTACGCGAATTGACGATCACCTTCGCCACCTGCTGCTCCGGCGTCACGCGCAGGCTCTCCAGTTGCCCGAGAAACGCGACGCGATGCGACACGTCCGCCGGCGCCAGCACCTGGATGCTGCGGCCATCCAGCGCGCGCGCGGCACCCGGGGAGACGGCATTGATCGCGTCCACCACGCGGCGGGCGGTGCCGAAATCGGTTTCGTTGAGCTCCAGCATGACGTAGTCGCCCTGCCCCACCGACGAGGCGACCCCGCGCTCCACCGTAGCGCCCGCGGGAATCCGTCCCGCTGCAAGGTGGTTGATGGTCTGCGCCGCGCCGCCGGCCTGAGCGCCCGCGCCGCCGACGACGAGGTTGCCCTGCGCCACCGCATAGACCTGCCCGTCGGCCCCCTTGAGCGGCGTCATGACCAGGGTTCCGCCGCGCAGGCTCTTGGCGTTGCCGATCGAGGACACGGTGACGTCGATCGCCTGGCCGGGCCGCGCGAAGGCCGGCAGGCTCGCAGTGACCATGACCGCCGCCACGTTCTTGAGCTGCATGTTGGTGCCCTGCGGCACGGTCACGCCCATGTTGCCGAGCATGTTGACGATGCTCTGCTTGGTGAAGGGCGTCTGCGTGGTCTGGTCGCCACTGCCATCGAGACCGACGACGAGGCCATAGCCGACGAGCTGGTTCTCGCGCACGCCGGCGATCGAGGCAAGGTCCTTGATGCGCTCGGGTGCAGCCTCGGCTGCGGAGCTGAGGAAAATGCCGGCGGCCACGGCGGCAACCGCAGCGCGCAGCAGGAAGGGCTGGATCCGGAACATGGCGAACCTCGATCAGAATGGCAGGACGGCAAGGAAGAAGCGCTGCAGCCAGCCCATCGTGTTGGACTGGTCGATGAAGCCGCTGCCGCGGTACTCGATGCGCGCGTCGGCCACCTGGGTGGACTGGACGGTATTGGTGGACGTGACGGTGTTGGGGTCGATCACGCCGGAGAAGCGGATGAACTCGCTGCCCTGGTTGATCGCGAGCATCTTCTCGCCCGACACCAGCAAGTTGCCGTTGGGATAAACGTCGATGACAGAAACGGTGATCGTTCCATTGAAGGCATTATTCGCGCTCGCCGCCCCCGTTCCGTTGAACTCGGACTCGACCCCGGCCTCGATGTTCAGCCCATTGAGGCCGCCCAGGGGCAGACGCGACGATGCGGTAATCCCCCCCGTCATTCCGGACCCGCGCGAGGCATTGGTGTTGGCGTTCTTGGTCGCGGTGTTGCGCTCGACCAGGTTGATCGTGATGATGTCGCCGACATGACGGGCGCGCCGATCCTCGAACAGCGGCCTTGCGAGCGCGGCCTGGTAGATCGCGCCATTGGCGGGCGGCATTGCCGCGCGTTCGTTCGGGCGCACGCTCATCGGCTGATGCACCGCCGTCGGCGGAACGGTGTCGATGGACGCACAACCCGACAGCAGGGCCACGATCAGGAGCGCAAAGGCGCGGATGCTGCGCATGACCGTTTCCTCAGAGCTGGGTGAGCCGACCGAGCATCTGATCGGACGTCGAGATCGCACGCGAGTTGAGCTCGTAGGCGCGCTGGGTGACGATCATGCTGACGAGTTCCTCGGCCACGTTGACGTTCGAGGTCTCGACATAGCCTTGGTTGATCACCCCTGCGCCATTGGTGCCCGCCTCGGTCGGCGTGGCTTCGCCGCTCGACGCGGTCTCGTAGAAGAGGTTCTCGCCCGCGCTCTGCAGACCGCCCGGGTTGATGAAGGTGGCGATCTGAATCTGCCCCACGGGCTGCGGCTCGACCTGATTGGGCAAGGTCACGGTGACGGTGCCGTCCTTGCCGATGGTGATCGATTTGGCGTCGGCGGGGATCTGGATGCCGTCGAGCAGCGGATAGCCGCTGGGGGTGACGACGTTGCCCTGGTTGTCGAGTTGCAGGGCGCCGTCCCGAGTGTAGGCGGTCGTGCCGTCGGGCATCTCGATCTGCAGAAAGCCATTGCCCTGGATCGCGACATCGAGCGCGCCGCCGGTCTGTTGCAGGCTGCCCTGCGTGAAGATGCGCTCGGTCGCGACCGGTCGCACGCCAGTACCGATCTGCAGGCCGCTGGACACCTGCGTCTGCTGCGTGGTCTGTGCGCCCGGCTGGCGCATGGTCTGGTAGAGCAGATCCTCGAACACGGCGCGTTGCCGCTTGTAGCCGTTGGTCGATACGTTCGCCAGGTTGTTGGAGATCACGTCCAGCGAGGTTTGCTGGGCATCCAGCCCGGTCCGGGCGGTCCACAGTGAGCGGATCATGATGAAGTCCTCTGTTCTGCCTTGCCGCTGCGGCAGGTTTTGCCGCAGCGTGACGGCGATTGCCGCTTTTTCACGGGATCAGTCTAGCCCTCGGTCGGGCCAGGCCATTGCAGGATAAGCAATGCAAAAACCGTGCTAATCGGCAGGCCAAGCGCGGAAGGGCTCAGCGCCAGGCGAGCACCTGGCTGGCTGCGCGGTCGTTGGCCTCGGCGGTCTGCAGCATGCGGACCTGCATCTCGAACTGGCGGGCGAGCGAGATCATCTGCACCATCTGGTCGGCCACGTTGACGTTGCTGCCCTCGACGTAGCCGCCCGCGACCTGGACGTTGGGGTCGACCGGCGCTGGCGCTCCGTTGGCAAGGCGGAACAGGCCGTCGTCGCCACGCACGAGTTCCGCCTCGGGCGGGTTGACCAGCTTGAGTTGGCCGACGAGGTTGACGACGCCATCGTCCGGATTGATCGAGGAGATCGAGCCGTCCCGGCCGATGACGATCTCGGTGTCGGGAGGCAGCGTCACCGGCCCGCCATCCCCGATCACGGGTAGCCCCTCACGCGTCTGCAGCACCCCCGCGGGGCTGAGCGTGAGGCTGCCGTTGCGGGTGTAGGCCTCGCTGCCGTCGGGCTGCTGCACCGTCAGCCAGCCCTTGCCTTCCAAAGCCACGTCGTAGGGACGCCCGGTGTACTGGATCGTGCCGGGCGTGAAGTCGTTGGCGACGCTGGCATCGACCGCGAACGAGCGCGTGCGGAAAGCTTCGGTCTGGACCTCCACCGCACGCAGTTTGTGCAATTGCGAGCGGAAACCGGTGGATGCGGCATTGGCGATGTTGTTCGACACCGCGGCCTGCTGGTCCATCGTGCCCTTGGCACCGGTCATCGCGGTGTAGATCAGGCGGTCCATGTTCGACTCCCTTGCTTGTGTCGGCCGACGGCCGGCTCAGGCATCAGCGCAGGTTGACCAGCGTCTGCAGGATCTGGTCCTGCGTGCGGATCGATTGCGCGTTGGCCTGGTAGTTACGTTGCTGAATGATCATCTGCACCAGCTCCTGGGTCAGATCGACGTTGGACTCCTCGACCTGGCCGGCGGAGATGACGCCGTTGAGCCCGTTGCCCGGCTCGCCGCGGGCGAAGCCGCCCGACTCCGGCGTCTCGACCCAGTAGTTGTTGCCGATGGGCGACAAGCCGTTGTTGTTGCGCACGGTCGTCAGGTTGACGATCGCGATGTCCTTGGTGATGCCGTTGGTGTAGCGCGCCTGGATGACGCCGTTGCGGCTGATCGCCAGGCCGGCGATCTCGCCGGGGGAAGAGCCGTTCTGGGTCAGTTCGCGCGGCGTGGACTTGCCGCCGAACTGGGTGATCAGCGACATATCCACGTCGATCACGCTCGGGTCAGCGTCCGGACCAAGGTTGGAATTCAGGACGAAATTGCTGGGCGGAACGAGCTTGCCGAGCCCATCGAAGCTCAGCGTCGCATTTGCTGCGATCGGCGGCGGCGGCACCGTGTTATCGACAACGGTGTAGACATCCCACGTGCTGTTTACGACATCCGTACGCCGGGCGAAGTAAAGGGACAGCGAGTGCTCCTTCCCGAGGGAGTCGAAGATCTTCAGCGCGGTCGAGTACGTGTAGGTGGCGGGAACATCCGGATCGAAAGGCGTCGTTGTGGCGTCAATGGTCGCTGCGTCCGCGCTGAGGTTGAGGCTCAGGCCAACATCGGTGGTCGCCGTGGCACCCACCCCGGTCGAAGGAATCATCATCGTACGGAACGAATCGGCTGTGACCGTGGCCGGCGCCTGAACGTCGCCCGACACGGCATCAACCAACTGGTACCCCATCAACCGGTCGCCCAATGCGGTAACGATGTAGCCATTCTTGTCGATGTTGAACTGGCCGTTACGGGTCAGCGCGTAGCCACCGTTCTGCAGCTCCACCTCGAAGAAACCATTGCCATTGGCCGCCATGTCGAGCGGGTTGTTGGTGGTGGTGATGTTGCCCTGGTTGAAGGTCTGGCGCACGGCCTGCACCCCGCTGCCGATACCGATCTGGACCTTGGAGACTGCACCGGTGAGCGAGGATGCGTAGGCGTCGGCGAACACCGTGCCGGAGTTCTTGAAGCCCACGGTGCTGGCGTTGGCGACGTTGTTGGAGATGACGTCGAGCGCCTTCGAGGAAGAATTCAGGCCGCTGAGGCCCTGCTGAAATGCCATGATCGGTGCTCCGGATCAGAGAATCTGCTTGACGTCTGCAACCTTGAACACGCCAAGGTCGCCAACCTGAAGGTCGGTGCCGTTGGCACCACGCACGATGCTGGTCACGGGGCCGAACTGCAGCGTACGCCCGGCTACAGCCTCGTCGCCCAGCGTGGCGGACAGCGAAAGCGTGTAGATGCCGTCCGCAGCGCGCGAACCATCGTCCGCGCTACCGTCCCAGACGAAGTTGTGGCTGCCCGCATCGACCGCGTCGAAATCCATCTGCTTCACCGCCAGTCCGGCGCTGTCGCGTACCGTCAGCGTGACGCGGTCGGCCGGGCCGTCGACCTCGAAACCGCCGACTGCACCCGATTCGGTCAGCGCCAGGCTGCGCCCTTCCACCAGCACCCCACGCCCGAGCAGCGCGGCTGCATTGAGCCCTTCGGCGGAAGCCTGCGAGTCGAAGAAAGACTGCACCATCTTGTTGAGTCGCTCGATGCCATCCACCGTGCTCATCTGCGCAAGTTGCGAAGTCATCTCCGCGTTTTCCATTGGATTCATCGGGTCCTGATTCCGAAGCTGCGTCGTCAGCAGCTTGAGGAAGCGGCCCTGCTGGTCCTCTTCGGGCTTCTGGACAGGTTCGCTGCGGGCCAGGCTGGCCAGCACGCTGTTCGCGGTCTGATTGTTCGAGACGGTGGTCATGAAGATCTCCTGCTAGGGGCATCGTTTGCCGGACGGGCTTACTGTCCGATCTGCAATGTCCTCTGAAGCAAGGTCCGTGCCGTGCTCATGATCTCGGCGTTGTTCTGGTACGAACGCGACGCGGAGATCATGTTCACCATTTCCTCGGCAACGTTGACGTTGGGCATCTCGACGTAGCCGTCGGCATTGGCCGCCGGGTTGTTCGGCTCATACACGAGCCGCATCGGCGCCGCGCTCTCGACGATCTGCGTGACCTGGACGCCGATCGCGCCCGGTCCGGCAACCGGACGGGCGGCAAAGACCACCTGCTTGGCACGGTAGGGTTCGCCGGTTTCGGTGGTGACGCTGTCCGCGTTGGCGAGGTTGGACGCCGTGGTATTGAGGCGCATCGACTGCGCATTGAGCGCAGAACCCGCAATCTGAAAAACGTTGAGCATGCTCATGACAGAACTCCTTACTGGCCGGTGAGCGCGGTGTTCATCGAGCGCAGCATGCCGCTGATGAAGGTCACGCTGGCTTCGTAGCGCAGGGCGTTCTCGGCGAAGGCCGCGCGCTCGACATCCATGTTCACCGTGTTGCCGTCGACCGAGGATTGCAGCTCGGCACGGTACTTGACCGAACCCTCGACGGCGGAAAAGGCGCCGCCGGAAATGTGCCCAGCGTGCGTGGTCTCGAGCCCCACACCACTGCCGCTGCCGGCAAGCGCCCCCTGCAGCGCGCTCTTGAAGTCGACATCGCGCGCCTTGAAGTGCGGCGTATCCGCGTTGGCGATGTTCGAGGCGAGCAACTCCTGCCGGTACGCCTGCAGGTTCAGCGCGGTCTGGTGAAAGCGGAAACTGTTGTCGACAAGGGTTTTCATCGCAGGGCCTCGGGAATGAGCAGCGCCGTCACGTTGGGCGCGGCGGGCTGGATGACGGGAGAACGTGCAGCTTTCATGCCAGCGATGGTACGCGGCCGCCGCCACCCGCACTCGCCCGATAAGACGGCAGAAAACCGCCCTTCTTTGCCGCTTGCCCGCCGGCCGCGGCAAAAGCTGCCGCCTTGCCTGCGCTGGCGGACCGTGCTGCAATCACCCCATGAGCGACCCAAAGCAACCGTCCTTCCGCATACCGATCCTCGCCCACGCCAGCCTCACCGTGCTAGCCGCGGTGTTCCTTCCGGGGGTAGCGGGCGCACACCAGCCCCCGGAACCCGTAGAGCACGCAGTGCGGACATTCCTGCAGCGCGAGGTTCAGGGCATGCCCGGCGAGGTCCGTATCGCGGTGCGCGGCTTCGACCCGGCGAACCGGCTCCCGGCCTGCGCGGCGATCGCGCCCTTCCTGCCGTCGGGGGTTCGCCCCTGGGGCACGATCAACGTGGGCGTACGCTGCGACGCCCCCATGGCATGGACCGCGTATGTTCAGGCGCAGGTGCAGGTCTTCGGTGCCTACCTCGTGGCGGCCCGGTCACTGCGTTCGGCCGAGATGCTGGGCACACAGGATATCGAACTCCGCAGCGGCGAGCTCACCGCCCTCCCCGACAATGTGCTTACTTCCCCGGAGCAGGCAGTGGGCAACTTGACCCGCTTCGCAGTCGCAGAAGGCATGCCGCTGCGGGCCAGCTCGCTCCGACCGCCCAACGCGGTGAGCCGCGGCAGGCCCGTGCAGGTGTTCACGCAGGGCGAGGGGTTCACCGTTTCCGGCCAGGGCCAGGCCCTCAACGACGCGGCGCCGGGCGAGCGGGTACGCGTGCGACTGGCGAACGGACAGATCGTCCAGGGCATCGCCCGCGAGGACGGCACCGTCACCCTCCGCTTTTGAAGCGGGACAAGCCGGCAGCCTCCGCTGCGTGAAATAAATCACTCAAGTTTTATGAAAGGGGGCCGTATACCCTTTCGAGTCATAGCGTTCGCGGAGACAGACATGAAAATCGAAAGCTCGGGCAAGGCCTACGTCCCAACGCCTGCCCAGGACACACGCAGCCAGGCTGCGCGCGGCAAGGCCGAAACACAGGGTGGTTCAGAAAGCGTGCAGATCTCGCCGATGGCCTCGCTGATGCGCAAGGCAGAGACCGCGATCTCGAGCACCCCCGAGGTCAACCGCCAGCGGGTCGACGAGATCCGCCAGGCGATCTCCGAGGGGCGCTTCAAGGTCGACGCCAGCCGCATCGCCGACGGTCTCATCGACAGCGTCAGGGAAATGCTCGGTTCGCAGGGATGAGTCCGGGGCGCTAAGATTCGCGCACGCGAACCGCTCCCTGGCCACACCGCCGGCACGACTCCATGCAGACCTCCGCCCCGACCCCCGCCGACATCCAGCGCATCGCGCTGCTGATCGAAGCCGAATCGCTCCAGCTTGGCGAATTCCTCGCCCTGCTCGATCGCGAGGAGGCTGTGTTGATCAAGGGCGACACCGACGCCCTTGTCGCCATCGCCAACGAAAAGAACGAACGCTACCGGCAGCTGCAAAGGCTATCCGACGAACGCGGCCGGTTGCTGGGTCGTTCCGCCCACCCGACTGCCGACGCGGCGGTGCGTGCAATCTTTTCGGGGCTGCCGCGCGTACTCGCCCGCTGGGACGAAGTCATCGAGCGGGCCCGCAACGCGCGCGATCGCAACGCACTCAACGGCAAGCTGATCCTCGAGCGCATGGCCGGGAACCAGGCCGCACTGTCGATCCTGCTGTCGGCCGCCAATCACCCGCAACTGTATGACGCCGACGGTCTTTCGAAGCCGACCGGCGGCGGCCGCATACTGGGCAGTGCCTGAACGTTTGTTCAGTATCGCCAACTCAACTACGCCCGGCTCTCTGCTATCCTTGCGCCCTTCGTGACACCGAACGGGCGCGCAGCATGGCTGGCAAGCAAGACACCCCAAAGCAGTACGACGAATCCTCCTTCCGCGTCCTGAAAGGACTCGAGCCGGTGCGTGAGCGCCCCGGCATGTACACCCGCACCGACAGTCCGGCGCACATCATCCAGGAAGTGATCGACAACGCCGCCGACGAGGCGCTGGCCGGCTTTGCGAAGAAGATCCACGTCACCCTGCACCAGGACGGCTCGGTCACCGTGGCCGACGACGGTCGTGGCATTCCGGTCGGCCTGCATCCCGAGGAAGGCGTGCCGGTGGTGGTGCTGGCCTACACCCGCCTGCACGCCGGCGGCAAGTTCGACAAGCGCGAGGGCAATTCGGCCTACGCCTTCTCGGGCGGTCTGCACGGCGTCGGCGTATCGGTGACCAATGCGCTGTCGACCCGCATCGAAGTCGAGGTCAAGCGCGATGGCAAGATCCACCGCATCGACTTCGCCGATGGCGGTGAGACGATCAGCCCGGTGCGCATCGAGGGCGACTGCGGCCGCCAGACCGGTACCCGGGTGCGCGTGTGGCCCGACGGCAAATACTTCGAGTCGCCTCGCGTTCCGATGAACGAGCTCGAGCGCCTGCTGCGCTCGAAGGCGGTGCTGCTGTCCGGCGTTGCGGTGCGGCTCGACATCGAGCAGGCTAGCGGCCCGGCGCTGACCAAGACCTGGTCCTACCCCGAAGGCCTCGCCGGCTACCTGAAGGAACTTGCCGGTGACGTCGAGCCGGTGGCGCCGATCTTCACCGCCGAGAAGTACGCCGGCAAGGACGACCCGACGTTCGCCCCGGGGGAAGGCGCAGCCTGGGCGCTGGCGTGGTTCGAGTCGGCGGTGCCAAGCGAGTCCTACGTCAACCTGATCCCGACGGTGAACGGCGGCACGCACGAGTCCGGCCTGCGCGCCGGCGTGTTCGAGGCAATGAAGTCCTTCATCGACCATCACACCTTGCTGCCGCGCGGCGTCAAACTGCAGCAGGAGGACGTGTGCGGGCGCATGAGCTTCGTGCTGTCTGCGCGCCTCCTGGACCCGCAGTTCCAGGGCCAGGTGAAGGAGAAGCTCAACTCGCGCGAAGCGGTGAAGCTGGTGTCCTCGCAACTGCGCGACCCCTTCGAGATCTGGCTCAACAACCACGTCGAGGCCGGCAAGGCCATCGCCGAGTTGTCGATCAAACAGGCGCTGGCAAGGCAGAAGAGCGCACAAAAGGTCGAGAAGAAGAAGACCTCAGGCGTTGCCGTGCTGCCGGGCAAGCTGTCCGACTGCGAGTCCGAGGACATCGCCGACAACGAGCTCTTCCTGGTCGAGGGCGACTCCGCTGGCGGCTCGGCCAAGATGGCGCGCAACAAGGAAACCCAGGCCATCCTGCCGCTGCGCGGCAAGGTGCAGAACGCGTGGGAGATCGACCCCGACCGCCTGTTCGCCAACGCCGAGATCCACGACATCGCGGTGGCGCTCGGCGTGGATGCGCACAAGGCCGACAGCGAGGTCGACCTCTCCGGCCTGCGCTACGGCAAGGTCGTCATCATGTCCGACGCCGACGTGGACGGCGCCCACATCCAGACCCTGCTACTGACGCTCTTCTTCCGCCACTTCCCCAAGCTCATCGAGCGCGGCCATGTTTATGTGGCACAGCCTCCGCTGTACCGCGTTGATGTGCCCGCCCAGGGCAAGAAGCGCCCACCGCGCCGGCTCTACGCACTCGACGAGCGCGAGCTCGCCGCGATCCGCGACCGCCTGGAAAAGGAAGGCTTCAAGCCCGACGCGATCGAGATCGGCCGCTTCAAGGGCCTGGGCGAGATGAACCCCGACCAGCTGCGCGAAACCACCATGGACCCCGCCACCCGCCGCGTGCTGCCAGTGAAGGTGCGTAGCGGCGCGCTGCAGGACACGCTGAAGATGTTCACGCTGCTGATGGGCAAGGGCGAGGCCTCGGGGCGGCGCGCGTGGATGGAGGAAAAGGGTGACAGCGTCGAGGCGGATGTCTGAGCGCCTGAGGACCCGCAAATGAATACAAACTCCAATGACAAGCTCACACCGGTCGGCGCACTCGACGCCCTGACGCTGTTCGAGCCCGATTTTTCGATCACGCGCGATCAGCCTGCAGAGGCGGAAACGCGCACACCGATCGACACGGGGTCGAACCTGGAGCGCGCGCCGAACGAAAGCGAAGATCACCAAGCATGAGCAACGACACTCCCGACCTGTTCGGCGCCCCCGAAGCGTCTGAATCTGCTACGCCGCTGACGACCGCGGTCGCACCGGCGCTTCCCGCCACGAGCCAAACGCCCGCGACCACGATTGGTGCGGACCAGCCCCCGCCCCCCGCCCCGCCCGCCGAGCCCGACCCCGAACCCGAGGACGAAGGCACCCTGGCGCTCGACCGCTACGCCGAGCGCGCCTACCTCGCCTACGCCATGAGCGTGGTGAAGTCGCGCGCGCTGCCGCAGGTCGAGGACGGCCTGAAGCCCGTGCAGCGCCGCATCCTGTTCGCGATGAACGAGATGCGCCTGTCGTCCACCTCCAAGCACGTGAAGTCGGCGCGCGTGGTCGGCGACGTGATCGGCAAGTACCACCCGCACGGCGACTCCAGCGTCTATGACGCCATGGTGCGGGTGGCGCAGGACTTCTCGCTGCGCTATCCGCTGGTCGACGGCCAGGGCAACTTCGGCTCGCGCGACGGCGACTCGGCGGCGGCGATGCGCTACACCGAGTGCCGCCTGACCCCAATCGCCGAACTGCTGCTGTCCGAGATCGACCGCGGCACGGTGGACTTCATCCCCAACTACGACGGCGCCTTCGAGGAGCCGCAGCTGATGCCGGCGCGCCTGCCCTTCGTGCTGTTGAACGGCGCCTCGGGCATCGCCGTGGGCATGGCGACCGAGATTCCGCCGCACAACCTGCGCGAGGTGGCCGAAGCCACCTGCCACCTGATCCGCCACCCCGAGGCCACGCTCGAGGATGTGCTCGGCATCATCCCCGGGCCGGACTTCCCCGGCGGCGGCCAGCTCATCTCCACCCCCGAGACCATCCGCGACGCCTACGCGGCGGGCCGCGGCAGCCTGCGCCTGCGCGCACGCTGGAAGATCGAGGAACTCGCCCGTGGCCAGTGGCGCGCGATCGTCGAGGAGCTGCCGCACGGCGTCTCCACCGCGCAGGTGCTGTCCGAGATCGAGACCCTGACCAACCCGCAGCCGCGCACGGGCAAGAAAGAAGTCTCGCAGGAGCAGAAGAACCTCAAGCAGCTCGTGCTCGGCGTGCTCGACACGGTGCGCGACGAATCCAGCGACAAGGCCCCGGTGCGCATCGTGCTGGAGCCCAAGTCCAGCCGCCAGAACCGGGACGAGTTCATGGCGGTGCTGCTCGCCCACACCAGCCTGGAGACCTCGGCCTCGGTCAACATGACCATGATCGGGCGCGATGGTCGACCGCAGCAGAAGAACCTTGTGCAGATCCTGCGCGAATGGATCGACTTCCGCTACGTCACCGTCGAGCGCCGCACCCGTCACCGCCTGGACGAGGTGGATCGCCGCATCCACATCCTCGAAGGCCGCATGATCGCCTTCCTGCACATCGAGGAAGTGATCCGCGTGATCCGCGAGTCGGACGAGCCCAAGCCGGCGCTGATCGCTGCCTTCGGCCTCTCGGAGACGCAGGCCGAGGACATCCTCGAGATCCGCCTGCGTCAGTTGGCCCGCCTCGAAGGCTTCAAGATCGAGAAGGAACTCGCCGAACTCAAGGACGAACGCACCGGCCTGCAGCACATCCTGGATAACCGCGCGGCGATGACCAAGCTGATCCTCAAGGAGATCCAGGACGACGCGAAGAAGTATGGCGACGACCGCCGCACCCTGGTCGAAGCGGTGGCCGCGGTGGCACCTGCCGAGATCAGCGTGCCGGACGAGCCGGTCACCGTGATCGTGTCGAAGAACGGTTGGGTGCGTTCGCGCCAGGGTCATGGCATCGACCCCGAAGGCATCGCCTACAAGGCCGGCGACTTCGGCTTCGCGGTGATCGAGACGCGCACCACCTGGCCGCTGATCGTCATCGACAGCAATGGCCGCGCGTACACGGTAAAGGTCTCCGACCTCCCCGGCGGGCGTGGCGACGGTGCGCCGATCACCACCCTGGTCGAGTTCCAGGACGGCGGCAAGCTGGCGCAGGTCGTGACCGACACGCCGGAGTCGGTGTACTTCTTCGCCAACAGCGGCGGCTACGGCTTCCTGTGCAGCGTCGCGGATGCCACCAGCCGCCAGCGCGCAGGCAAGGCCTTCATGAGCCTGGAGAAGGGCGAGAAGGTGTTGCCGCCGGCCAAGGTCCTTGGCGACTGGATTGCGGCAGCGTCCGAGAACGGCCGACTGCTGGTCTTCCCCCGCCCGGAGATGAAGACGCAGAGCGGTGGTCGCGGTGTGATCGTGATGGCACTCGACGAAGGCGAGGCGCTGGCCGCCGTGGCGGTGCCGGCAGACGATGCGGTGCTGACGATCGAGGGCGTGGGACGCGGTGGCAAGACGGTGCGCATCGAACTCAAGCCCTCGCAGCGCGAACCGCTACGCCACCGTCGCGCGCGCAAGGGTGCGCCGCTGGCGCCGAAGGTGAAGCCCGAGCACATGCGCTGAGGACGTCCCATCACCCAGCTCAGGGATGTGGACGTCGGGAGAGGAGGTGTACAGTGGGATGGGCAACCGCCTTGGTCAGGGTCAGCCCTCCGGATTGCCTGGCAGGATCGACCGGATCGGGTCGTCCGGAGGGATCGTGGTCGGGCCCGGCTCCGGCAGAAGGTCTGCGGTGCGCGACTCGATCAGCACGGTGACGCGCCGGTTGCGGCTACGCCCTTCGTCGCTGGCATTGTCCGCAACCGGGCGCTGGTCGGCATAGCCGGCTGCGGTGAGGCGGTCGGGCGCCACGCCGTTGTCGATGAAGAGCCTCGCCACGGTGGAGGCGCGCACCGCCGAGAGTTCCCAGTTCGAGGGGAAGCGGAAAGTATTGATGGGCACGTTGTCGGTATGCCCTTCGACCGTGATCGGAAATCCAGCAGGCGCCAGGACCTGCGCCACGGCCTGCAGCGCCGAGGCCGCCTGCGCGCCAAGCACGGCTTCGCCCGCGCCAAAGAGCAGGCTGGCGTTGATCTCGACGCTCACGCCGAAGGCACCCTCGGTGACATTCACCTGCCCCGACTGGGTCAGGGGCGACAGCACGCGACGGATCTCTTCCGCCATGTCGCGCATCTGCCGGGCAACCTCGCGACGACGCTGCTCGACCACCTCCTCGGTCGCGGGCGGACCTGCCTGAGTGATCGGCCTTGTCGGCATCAGGCTGGTGGTGGGCAGAATCACCTGCTCGCCGCTTTCATTGACGGTGACATTGCGGAAAGCCTGCACCATGGAATCGGAGAGCACCCGGTACTTGCCTTCATTCACCGAGGACAGCGAGTACATCACGACGAAGAACGCGAACAGCAGGGTGATGAAGTCGGCATAGGAGACGAGCCAGCGCTCGTGGTTCTCATGCTCTTCTTCGTGTCTGCGCCTGCGCCTCATGTCCGTTGTGTCCGCGTCAGACCACGTAGCCCTGCATGCGGCTGGCGACGATGCGCGGGTTGTCGCCATTGGCGATCCCGATCAGCCCGTCGACGAACATCTCGCGCTGCGTGGTGAGCATCGCGATGTGGGCGGTCAGCTTCTTGGCGATGGGCAGGAACACCAGGTTCGCGAAACCGACGCCGTAGATCGTGGCGACGAAAGCCACCGCGATGCCTGCACCGAGGCGCGAGGGATCGGAGAGGTTCTCCATCACATGGATCAGACCCATCACGGCGCCCAGGATGCCGATGGTGGGCGCGTAGCCGCCGGCCGCCTCCCAGATGCGGGCACACTGCCGCATCTGCGCCTCGCGCACGCCGATCTCCACCTCCAGCAACTCACGCAGGCGCTGCGGGTCGATGCCATCGACGAGTAGTTGCAGACCCTTGCGCATGAAGGGATCGCTCAGTCCATCGACCTGGCGCTCCAGATTCAGCAAGCCCTCCTTGCGTGCGGCGTGACTCCAGCCCGACACCTGTTCGATCACGGCCTGCTGATCGACCGCGGGCGGAACGAACACCCAGCGCACCATGCGCATGCCATCGACGAAGGTACGCAGGGGACTCTGCAGCATCACTGCGCCAAGGGTGCCGCCGACCACGATCAGAAAGGCCGTGGGCTGGAACAGCGACGACAGATGCCCGCCTTCGAGCATCTGCCCGAGCACGATCGCGGCGAGACCGAGGGCGAGGCCGAAAAGGCTGGTCTTATCCATGATCGGGTCTGGCCGTCAGCACAGCATGCATGATCAGTTCGCCGCTTTCTGCTTCGGGGGACGCCCCCGCCGGCGTGCCGCTGGCCGCCCTGCCCCGCCTTCGAAGATGGATGCGCGCAGGCGTGCGACGGCCTGGCTGTGCAACTGACAGACGCGGGATTCGGTCACTCCGAGCACTTCGCCGATCTCGCGCAGGTTGAGCTCTTCGTCGTAATACAGGGCCATCACCATCTGCTCGCGCTCGGGCAGATGCTCGATCGCGCCGACCAGTCGCCGGCGCATGTCCGCGTCCTCGAGCAAACTGAGCGGGTTGGCGTCGTCCTGGGCCAGATGGCGATCGAGGTAGTCATCGCTCTCCTCCCGGTTGAAATCCTCGAAGTAGACGAGCTGGTGCCCACGCGCGTCCTGCAGCATGCGCTGGTAGTCGTCCAGCGACATTTCGAGCGCTTCGGCGAGTTCGGACTCGGTGGGCGAGCGGCCGCACTGCTGCTCCAGTTCATGGATCGCTGCCTCGATCCGGCGCATGTCTCGACGCAGGCTGCGCGGCAGCCAGTCATTGTCACGCAGGCCGTCCAGCATTGCGCCGCGGATGCGCTGCACCGCGTACGTCTCGAACTGGGCGCCCAGTCCGTGCTCGTAACGGCCCAGGGCATCGAGCAGCCCCATCATCCCGTTCTGGATCAGGTCATCCACGTCCACGCTCGCAGGCAGCTTCGCCATGAGCTGGAAGGCAATGCGCTTCACGAGGGGGGCATAGGCCTCGACCAGGCTCGCCTTGTCGAGATTACCGTTTGCGTCGTACATCCACTGGGCCTGTATGGTCTTGCGGCGCGGGCTCCGGAGCCCACCGCTTCCGGTCATTGGAGGCCCTAATTGTCCGGCAGCGCCGACGGCATTACCAGCGGGATATTTCACACTCATGGACCGACCCGCCTGGCAATCCGTGTTCCGGACACGCTGCGAGCTGCAGCAAGGCCGGCCACTCGGCGCAGGAAGGCAGCCCCGGCTTCGGGCTGGGACAATTCCAGTGGCTGGCGCAGCCCGGCGGCGATGTCATCGCGCTCGAGTTCACCCAGCCAGGCAAGGGGAACGCCTACATGGCGAACCACCAGCGCCTCGAGACTGCGGAAGAACGCCGCCGCATCAGCGCGCCCGCGTGCACCGCACACGGCGACATGCACGGAACCGGCGCCCGCCGCGGCGAGGCCCTTGATGCTCCGGTAGGCGTCAGTCGCGCCGCTTGCACTCGCCTCGGCCACGACCAGCCGGCGCGGTGCAGCCTGCACGAAGGGGGACGGCTCGGCCACCGACTCCGCCGCTGCATGCACGAGCACGAAGCTCGCATGGCGGTGCAGGATACGCAGCGCCTCGACCAGGCAGGCCCTGCGCGCCTCATCGAGCAAGGGCAGCGCCAGCGCGGCCGCGGCCACAGGCACGCGCCCGACCAGCCCGGGGACCGTCTGGAGGATGCCCGAGAGCCGGGTGCGGCCATCGAGCAATTGCAGTAAGTCGGTACCCTCGCTCACGCCGAGCGCGTCGGCCAGGGTGTCGCTGCCTTCGGCTTCGTCAAGGATGACCACGCGCTCCGCACGTCCAGCGATGCGGTGCGCAGCCAGCACGGCATTCTGGGTCCGCGTCCTGCCGCCCACGTACAGCGCCACCACCTGCGGCGGCGCGCGGCGGAAGAGGCGGCGCAGTCCTGCGGCCTGATCTTCGCGTCCATCCAGCATGATCACGCCCCCCCGGCGGCCGCCAGCATGAATCCGGCCTCGTCGCCGTTCAGATGCCAGGGCGACTCACCCGCATGCTCGCGCAGGGCGCGGTGGAGGAGATAGGCCCGATTCGGAAGATGCAGATCTTCAGGCACCCGCTGGCCATTGGTCAGGTAGCGGATGTCGAGTTGATGGCGCACGGTCACATCGAGTGCCGGCGCCAGGGATGCCGCCTCGTCAACCTTGGTGAAGATGCAGCCCGCGAGATCATCGCCGGCATAGGCGCGCACCACGTCGTCCAGGGTGTCGCCACGCACGGTGGCGTTGAGCAACAACAGGCGGCGCACATCACCCGCACCGGACAGCATCGCAGCCTGCTCGGCCACCATGCGATCGCGCTGGCTCATCCCCATGGTATCGATGAGCACCATGTGCTTGTTGCGCAAACCTGCCAGTGTCTGTCGAAGATCAGCCGCGTCGCGCACCGAGAACACCGGCACACCAAGGATGCGGCCGTAGATGCGCAACTGCTCCTGCGCACCAATGCGGTAGCCGTCGGTGGTGATCAGGGCGAGCTTGCCGGCACCGTGACGCACAACGCAGCGGGCGGCCAGCTTGGCCGTGGTGGTGGTCTTGCCCACGCCGGTCGGGCCCACGAGGGCAAACACCCCGCCCTGATCGAGCAGATCCTCGTCGGAGGCGCAGGCGTGCATCATACGGTCCAGCGCCGCGCCCGCGGCCTCGCGCGCCTCGGTGCGCCCAGCATCCTCCGCAACGGCCTCGACGAGCTTGCGCGCAGTCGCGGCCGAGAATCCTGCCTCGAGCAGTTCGCCCAGCATCGCGGCGCGCGCTGGAGCATGGCGACGGGTTTCACCCCAGGCGAAACCCGCAAGCTGGCGCTCGATCATGCTGCGGATACCGGTCAGTTCGGACATCAGGCGGGCATTGGTTTCCTGCAGCTCGCGCACCCGCGTGCTGCCGAACTCGTCGGCCGACGGAGCCGCCATTGCACGGCCCGCCGCCCGCCCCGACGCGACCGCTGGCGCCGGGCTCGCCCCCTGCGCCGGGCGAGCCGTTTCTGCGGCGCTGCGCAGAATGGCCTCGCGGGCACGCACGGTATAGTCGGCAGTTTCAATCCGCGGGGGGTTGAACGGACGCAGCACTGGCTCGGACGCCTCCGGCGCGGGGCGCAGCGGCGGACGCTCGACGTTGCGCGCGGCCTTTGACGCCAGCGCCGACAGGCTCACCTCGAAGTCGCCATCGTCTGCCTCGGGCTGCATCCGCGCACGCATCGCGGCAGGGGCGGCAGGGGCGGCAGGCGCTACGGTAGCGCTGCGCGCGGTCACGGCCGCACGGTTCGCGGCCTGCAAGGCCCCCACGGCCTCACCCGGCAAGGCGAGGATCTCCACGCCGCCTTCGACGGCGCGGTTGGACAGGACGATCGCATCCGGACCAAGGGCTTCCTTAAGCGCGCGGAGCGCCTCGCGGGCGGTGGGGGCAAAGTAGCGTTTGACGTTCATGGCGATTCTCCCGGTGGCCACGGTCGACCACTGTTTGATGAGGATTATCGCCACACCCGGTCAAGGCCCTTGGGTCGAATAAAGCGGCTTTCCCCCGTCAATTCGAGTGCTCGGACGCATGGCCTGCACAGGGAAGAAAGGCCTGTACGCAGGGACTCGACAGCCCGTGCGCAAGCCGGACACCGAGCCGGTGCAGGGACAGCGCTCAACCCTGCGCGCCGACCATTGCGGTGACGCGAATCGTGCGGCTCTCGGGCACCTCGCTGTTGGAGATGACCTTGAGCGAGGGCACCGCGCGGCGCAGGAAGCGCGACAGCAGCATGCGCAACTGCGCGGGCACGAGCAGCACCGGCGGCAGACCGATGTCCTCCTGGCGCTGGGCGATCTGCGCCGTCTGGCGCAGCAGGGTATCGGCCAGGCCCGGCTCGATCGCACCGCCCTCGCCGCCCGAGGCCATGGCCTGCATGAGAATGCGCTCCAGCCCCGGCTCCAGCGCCATGACCTGCACCTCGGTGTTGCCCGGAAACAGGCTCTGCATGATCGCGCGTCCCAGAGCCTCGCGCACCTTGGTGGTGAGCTGCATCGGGTCCTGCGTGCGCGGCGCATGCTCGGCGAGCACCTCGATGATGCTGCGCATGTCGCGGATGTTGACGCCTTCCTCGAGCAGGTTCTGCAGCACGCGCTGAACCGTACCGATGGCCAGCGCCTTCGGCACCAGATCCTCGACCAGCTTGGGCGAATCCTTGCCCACGTGGTCGAGCAGCGCCTGGGTTTCCTGGCGGCCGAGCAGTTCCGCGGCGTGATTGAGGATGACGTGGTTGAGATGGGTAGCCACCACGGTGCTGGCATCGACCACGGTGTAGCCGAGCGCATGGGCCTGCTCGCGCATGCCGCTGTCGATCCACACCGCGGGCAGACCGAACGCCGGATCGGTGGTTTCACGCCCGGCAAGGGGGCCGGACACGCGGCCCGGGTTGATCGCAAGGAACTGACCCGGATAGGCCTCCCCGCTGCCAACCTCGACCCCCTTGAGGGCGATGCGATAGGCGTTGGGCTTGAGCTCGAGGTTGTCGCGGATATGCACCGGGGACGACAGGAAACCCACCTCCTGGGCGAATTTCTTGCGCAGCCCGCGGATGCGCTTGAGCAGCTCGCCATCCTGCCCTTTATCCACCATCGGGATCAGGCGGTAGCCGACCTCAAGCCCCAGCACGTCGACCTGGGAGACGTCGTTCCAGCTCGCCTCCTGGGCCTCCGCGGCGGGCGCGGCGGCTGCGGCCACCTGCTCGGACGGCGCCTGGGCAGCCGTCGACGCCTCGGCGATCCGCTTGTGTCGCATCCAGGCCATCGCCCCAAGCGTCAGCGCGATGAGCAGGAAGACGAGGTTCGGCATCCCGGGAATGAGCCCGAGCACCCCGATGATGACGGCGGTCAGCGTCATCACCATTGGATTGGAGAACACCTGGGCGATGATGACACCGCCGATGTCGCCCTCGTCACCCACGCGCGAAACGACCAAGCCGGCCGCCACCGAGATGATCAGCGCCGGGATCTGAGCCACCAGGCCGTCACCGATCGTGAGCAGCGCATACGTGCGTCCCGCCTCACCCACCGCCATATCATGCTGCATGATGCCGACGAAGAGGCCGCCGAGGATGTTGATGACGAGGATGATGATGCCGGCCACCGCGTCGCCGCGCACGAACTTGGAAGCACCGTCCATGGCGCCATAGAAGTCGGACTCCTGCGCGATCTCCTTGCGCCGCTGCTTGGCTTCCTTCTCATCGATGAGCCCCGCGTTGAGGTCGGCATCGATCGCCATCTGCTTGCCAGGCATGGCGTCCAGCGTGAAGCGGGCGGACACCTCGGCGATTCGCCCTGCGCCCTTGGTGATCACGACGAAGTTGATGACAGTGAGGATGACGAACACCACCAGACCCACCGCGGTGTTGCCACCGACGAGGAAGCTGCCGAAGGCCTCGATCACCTTGCCCGCCGCGTCGCCGCCACCGTGGCCTTCGAGCAGCACGATCCGCGTCGACGCCACGTTGAGCGAAAGGCGCAGCAACGTCGTCACCAGCAGCACGGTGGGGAACACCGAGAAATCGAGTGGCCGTTTCGAATACATCGCCACCAGCATCACCATCACCGAGATCGCGATGTTGAAGGTGAAAAACACGTCGAGCAGGAACACCGGCAGCGGCAGCACCATCATCGACAGGATCATGATGATGAGCAAGGGCGCCGCCAGTTGGCGGAGGTTTGCCGGCGAGAGCAGCTGGCGCAGATTCAGGGCGTCGTTCATGGCCATGGGTCAGGCAATCATTCCTCAGGGGCGCCCGGGTCCATTCCCGCCGGTACAGGCAGGGCAGTCGGCGCGACGGGCGGCAGGCCGCCCAGTTTCATCCAGGCATCGAGCTGGTAGACATAGGCCATGACCTCGGCGACTGCGGTGTACAGCGCGGCGGGAATGGACTGCTCCAGTTCGCAGTGTTTGTAGAGCGCACGCGCCAGCGGCGGCGCCTCGAGCATGGGTACGCCATGTTCCTTGGCAAGCTCCCGGATCTTCAGCGCGAGTTCTCCCCGCCCCTTGGCCACCACCACGGGCGCGCCCATCTTCTCAGCGTCGTACTTCAGCGCCACCGAGAAGTGGGTCGGGTTGGTCACCACGACATCCGCCTTCGGCACCTCGGACATCATGCGGCGACGGGCCATCTCACGCTGCATCGCGCGAATACGGCCTTTCACCATCGGGTCGCCTTCCTGCTCCTTGCCCTCGCGCTTGACCTCTTCCTTGGTCATGCGCAGCTTCTTGTGGTACTGCCAGAGCTGGAACGGCACGTCCATCAGCGCCAGCAGGCCGAGGCTGAGCACGATGAGCAGCGCGGCGAAGGCGACGGTATCGGAGAAGTCGGCCATGCCAATCTCGAGGGGCTCGACCATCAGGTCGAAGAGGTGATCCATGTTCAGCCACAGCACCAGCGCCGCAACCCCCCCCACAAGGAGCGACTTCAGGATGGCTTTCACCATCTCCGCGAGCCCGTGCACCGAGAACATGCGACCGAACCCCTTGAGCGGGTTCATGCGGCCGAAATTTGGCCCGAGCGCCTTGGGGGCGAACACCAGCCCGCCCAGAAGCATGGGTGCAGCAACTGCAGCGATCAGCAGGGCGAAGAACAGCGGCATCAGGGTGAGCAGTGCGCCGCTGAGCATGCGCTCGAGCATGTCGAGCATGACGTTTTCGTCGAAGGCAGCGCGCCGGTCGAAAGCGAAACCGTCGCGCAGCAGACCCGAGACACGCCCCGCCATCCAGCCGCCGAGCAGCAGCAGGGTCGCTGCCCCGGTCACCGTGACGAGAAAGGTCGACAGTTCCCGCGACTGCGGGACCTGTCCTTCCTCGCGCGCCTGTTCCAGCCTTCGCGGTGATGGGGCTTCTGTCTTCTCGAGGTCGCTTTCTTCGGCCACTGCCGGCTCCGTCTGCCGCCCCGCCGGCCCGAGTGGGCGCGGACGCGAAGCGACGTGTGCGGATTATCGGCCCGGACGCGCAAGCGCCGTGGCGGGATAAACGCGGATAAAGCGGCGCTATTCGCGCCTTGTGGCCGGGTTACTGCGGCGCAGGCAACTTGTCGATACCGCGCAGGCGGTCGCCGGGCCGCACGCCACGCTCGGCGAACCAGCCCAGATTCATCTCCAGCGCAAACCGGGCCGGCCCCGCCGCACAGTGATTGTCGGTGGTCTGCGGCTGCATGTCCGCGATGTTGAGCACGCGGCCCTCGGCGTCGAGGAAGGCGACCGAGAGCGGAATCAGGGTGTTCTTCATCCACATGCAATGCGCCCGCTCCTCGGGGAACACGAAGACCATACCGCGATGCAGCGGCATGGCGACCCGGTTCATCAGCCCGGTGATGCGTGCTTCGGCGGTATGCGCCACCTCCGCCTCGATACGCGCCATGCCCGCGCCAAGCTCTGCAATCGGTAGCGCATCCTGCGCATGAGCAGACATGGCGAGGAGGAGGCCAGCGGCAACTCCGCAAAGCGTGACCTGCGTGTTCGGAGAGATCTTCATCGGGGGTCCCTTGTGGTTTTCGTGCTGGCGCGCATCTTACCTGCCCCCCTGCCCGGCTGACGAGCGCCACCCGAACCCGCCGGGACACCGGATCCGCTTCGGCGCTCGCGCCCTGACTGCGAATCCGGCAGGACGGCTTGAACCTCGCGCCACTGTCCGGGCTGCAGCCCGTCCAGACGCCAGGGTCCGATCGCGACGCGGATCAGGCGCAAGGTCGGATGACCGACACGCGCCGTCATCCTGCGCACCTGCCTGTTCTTTCCCTCGCGCAGCACGATCTCGAGCCAGGCCGTCGGCACCGTCTTGCGAAAACGTACCGCAGGGATTCGCTGCCACAGCCACTGCGGCTCGGGCACACGTCGCGCCTCGCAGGGCCGCGTGTGAAAGTCGCCGAGGTCAACTCCCGCGCGCAAGCCGGACAAGGCAGCGTCGTCGGGCTCGCCTTCCACCTGAACAAGGTAGGTCTTCGGCAGTTTATGACGCGGGTCGGTGATGCGATGCTGGAGCGCACCATCGTCGGTGAGCAGCAACAACCCTTCACTGTCTGTGTCCAGGCGCCCCGCAGCATAGACGCCGGGCACATCGACCCAGTCCGCAAGCGTCGGGCGGCCATCCCCATCGGTGAACTGGCACAGCACCCCGAAAGGCTTGTTGAGCAGGATGAGGCGCGACACGGAGACTGGCCCCTCTCGAGGAGAATGCCGCCGAGCGGCGGGTCGGGCGCGAGGATGGCGGAGGCGGTGAGATTCGAACTCACGAGGGGCGCAAACCCCTGACGGTTTTCAAGACCGTTGCATTCAACCGCTCTGCCACGCCTCCGCAAGGGCGCGCATTATAGCACCAGCAACCGCGATGCCCACGCCCGGAGCGGCTCGGGTCTGCATTCAGATCCGCTCGAACAGAGCCACCGACTCGACGTGCGAAGTCTGCGGAAACATGTTCGCGATCCCCGCTGCACGCAGGGCATAGCCCTTTTCGTGCACCAGTACGGCGGCATCGCGCGCGAGAGTTGCCGGGTTGCAGGAAACGTAAACGATGCGTGCCGGCACCTGAACGCCGATCGCCTTCACTACGGCAATTGCACCCTCACGGGGTGGATCGATCAGCAGCTTATCCAGCGCCCCCAAGGCCGCGAGACTGTCCTCGGTCGCCTCGAAGAGGTTGGCCGCATGAAACTCGGCCAGGGATTCCAGTCCATTGCAGCGCGCGTTCTCGAGTGCGCGCGCAACCAGGGCATCACTACCCTCCACCCCCACGACATACGCCCCGCGCCGTGCGATCGGCAGGCTGAAATTGCCCAGGCCGCAGAACAGGTCCCCGATGCGCTCCCCCGGCCGGGGATCAAGCAGTTGCATCGAACGCCGGATCAGGAGCCGGTTCACATGCACATTCACCTGGGTGAAATCCGTCGGCCGGAAGTCCATGCGAACGTTGAACTCCGGCAGCGTGTAAGCAAGCGCCGGCGCTTCCAGGGGATGTAGCGGCGTAGCCGTTTCCGGCCCCCCCGGCTGAAACCAGGCCTGGATATCCTCCGCATCGGCAAAGGCTGAGATGCGCTTCTCATCCGCGCGCGAGAACGGCTGCAGGTTACGGAACACGAACACGGCCACGTCGCCATCGCCGATCGCAATCTCTACCTGCGGCAGGCGGTCGGCGATCGACAGGCCGGCAAGCATGTCGCGCAGCCGGGGCAGCATCGCCGAAACACGTGCAGGCAGCACCGGACACTCGCGCATATCCACGATGTAGCTCGAACGACGCTCGTGGAAGCCGATGCGCAGCCCGCCCTTGCTGGGGACGACACGAATGCCCAGGCGCGCGCGATAACGATAGCCCCAGGCGGGTCCGTGGATGGCAGGCAGGATCACGCCCGGGCGCAGCTTGCCGAGGTGCCACAGCGCGTCTTCGAGAATGCGCTGCTTGACCGCAGCCTGGGCATCCTCATCCAGATGCTGCATCGAACATCCGCCGCAGACTCCGTAGTGCGGACACCGGGGGGCGACACGCTGGGCGCTGGCCTTGAGCACCCGGACCGTATCGCCCTGCTCGTAGTTCGGCCGCGCACGACGCACCGTGTACTCGACGCGCTCGCCCGGCAGCGCGCCCTCGATGAACACCGCCTTGCCATCGACCCGCGCGATGCCACGGCCTTCGTGATCCAGGGATTGTGTCGTGGCGATAGGCATGATCTTGCTGGGACTTGGAGGGAGGAGCGCGATTCTAACGCGCGCGCTGCCGCCCCTGAAGAGATCGCTGCAAACCCTGCTAAAGCCCGGTGCAACGCTTTCTTACCATTCATCCATGCGCTGAATGCCCGAGGCAGGCCTTGCTGGGCGGGGGGCGCCCAGCGCGCGTGTTAACATGCTTTTCGCAAGCTCCGCTGTCGCGTCGCGTGTCCATTGCCGTGCGGCGCGCTCGGAATGCCGAGCAAACCCCGAAACAGAAGAAAGGACATCCTCATGAAACACCCCCTCCTCGTCGCCACACTCGTCGCCATTGCCGTTTCGGCGTGCAGCAAGCAGGAAGAGAAGCCCGCCGCGCAAGCGCCGAGCGCACAGGAACAGGCCAAGGAGTCTGCAGCGCAAGCCGTCGAAGCCGCCAAGGATGCAGCCGCTGCCGGCACACAGGCGGTGAAGGAAGAGGCCGCCGCGGCTGCCGAAGCCAGCCGCGAAGCCGCCAGTGACGCCGCGGCCAAGGCAGATGCCGCGGTCGAGGCCGCCAAGGAAAACGGCGCTGCCGTGGTGGATGCGGTCAAGGAAGAGACCGCCGCAGCCGTCGAAGCCGTGAAGGAAGGCGCGGAAGCGCTCAAGGACGAAGCCGCCGACGCCGCGGCAGCCGCCAAGGCTGCAGCCGAGGCCGCCGTTGGCGCCGCCAAGGAGTCTGCGGAAAAGCAGCAGTAAAGTTTCGGCGCGAACCAAAAAGCCGGCGAATGCCGGCTTTTTTGTGTCTGGATCCTGCCGATCAGCGCAACTGCTCGTGCAACAAGCGGAGCATGCGCCGCGCCGTTTCGGAGTCGTCTTCACCCCCCTCGCGCGTGAGCACCTTGACGCGCGCGGTATCGCCCTGCCCTTGAACCTGCAGGCGGTATTCACTGCCCCCGACTGCAGGCTTGTCGTCGCTGCGCCAGAACGCGAGGCGAGACAGGAAACCCTTCTCCGGATTGCGGTTGTCAGCTTCGGGGTCGACATAGCGGACGAAATACAGACCCTCGGTGCGATCACGGTCCTCGACCGTGAAGCCGATCCGATCCAGCGCCAATCCGACACGACGCCAGGCACGATCGAAGGGCTCTTCAATCAAAAGCGCCGCACGACCATCCGGAGCAGTCACGATTTGCGCGCGTTCGGCCGTCTGCGGAGCAGAAAGCTCTGCGACCGCACGCGCCTCTTCTGCGCCGAGGCGGACCATCAACCGACGCAGCATCTCGGCTTCAAGCTCGGGATCGGCCGGACGGGGTTGCCAAATCGTGCTGTCCTTGGCCTCGGTCGGGTAGATCTCCATCATGCCGCGGTGGCTGATGTACACCTCGACCGTTCCGGGCTCCTTGCCCTGCTCGAGGCGGGTGCGGAACTTGTCGCGCTCGGGCGTGGAGAACAGGCCGTCAAGCACCTTGCCGAGCGTTGAGCGGACGAAATCCTGCGGGATCTTCGCGCGGTCCTCCGCCCAGTCCGTCTCCATGACTCCGATCTCGGGACTGTCGACGTTGAGGATGAAGCCAAGCTCCAGCCAGAAGTCCTTGATCTGCGGCCACAGATCGTCTGGAGTGCCGCTCACAACGAGCCAGCGCTGGCTGCCTGCGCGCTCGATGCGCATCGTTTCGGAGGCGACCAGGACATCACCACCGCCGCTGCTCACCGCAGGCTGACCAGCGCGATCGGCTGCATAGGCCGAATAGGTGGCAACGCCGCGCGGCGCCACGTCGGGGACGGCAAAGCGGTCATCCCGGCGCGGCGCGGTGAGGTCGGGCGGGATCTCGAGCGGACGCTCAAGCTTCCGGGCGCTCTTGTAATCGATACGCTTGGACTCGAGCAGTGAGCCGGAACAACCACCGAGCGCCAGGGACAACGCGATCAGTGACAGGGAGGTGCGCGTGGAACGGTTCATGGAATACCTGGGCGAAGAGTTTCGGGTCAGACCTGGATGCCAGCCTTGCGCATGGCCTTGAGCACGCGCTCGTGGTACGCGTCGGAGAGCTGGGTGAGCGGCAACCGGATGCCGTCGCCGATCAGGCCCATGCGGGCCACGGCCCACTTGACCGGGATCGGGTTGGCCTCGCAGAAAAGGTCCCGATGCAGACCGGTCAGCGTGGCGTTGGTTTCACGCAGGGTACGCATGTCCCCGGCGGCCGCTGCGGCGCACAGCGCATGCATTGCGCGCGGGGCGACGTTGGCCGTCACCGAGATCACGCCATGCCCGCCGAGCATCAGGAAGGCCGCCGAGCTCATGTCGTCGCCACTGTACAGTCCGAAGCCCGCGGGAACACGCTCGACCAGATCGCATGCGCGGTCCAGGCTGCCCGTAGCATCCTTCAAGCCAACGATGTTGGGGATCTCCGCCAGGCGCAGCACGGTGTCGTTGCCAAGATCGGCAACGGTGCGGCCAGGCACGTTGTAGAGGATGAGCGGCAGCTCCACCGCCTCTGCGATCGTACGGTAGTGACGATACAGGCCTTCCTGCGTCGGCTTGTTGTAATACGGCACGACCGACAGGTGTGCGTCGGCACCGGCCTGACTTGCGAAGCGGGCCAGTTCGACCGCCTCCGCAGTGGAGTTGGCGCCAGTCCCGGCGATCACCGGCACGCGGCCGGCGACATGCTCGACGGCGACGCGGATGAGCTCGCAGTGCTCATCGACATCGACGGTGGGTGACTCGCCGGTGGTGCCGACGATGACGATGCCGTCCGTCCCTTCGGCGACGTGCCAGTCGATGAGGCTGCGCAAGCGGGGAAAATCCAGGCTGCCGTCGTCCTGCATGGGGGTGACGATGGCGACAAGCGATCCGGTAATCATGGCGTCGGGCTGTTGGGTAAAGTTCGGATTCTAACCGATCGCGTACGCGCGGCCAGTAGTGAGGCCTGTGCGGGCGCGATTTCTCGCGCCCGCACAGGCAGGCAAACAGTTCGCCGGATGAGGCGCCTCAAAGGTCTGCAAGCGCCTTGACGTGCGCCACGACCGAGCGCGCGAGCGAGG
Organism: Thauera sp. AutoDN2; assembly: GCF_051280715.1. Taxonomy (NCBI): domain Bacteria; kingdom Pseudomonadati; phylum Pseudomonadota; class Betaproteobacteria; order Rhodocyclales; family Zoogloeaceae; genus Thauera; species Thauera sp. AutoDN2. Next base: position 60,895 of record NZ_JBNCAR010000008.1, read on the forward strand.
ACAGGGAGTAGCCGCCCTCCAGGATCGACACGATGCGCTTGTGGCTGCAGTCGGCGGCCACGTCCTTGATCTGCTCGGTGGCCCAGACGTAGTCGGCCTCGAGCAGGCCAAGCGAGCCCATGTCGTCCTCGTAATGTGCATCGAACCCCGCGGAGATGAAGATCATCTGCGGGTTGTGCGCGCGTAGCGCCGGGATGACGATGTCTCCGAAGACCTGCCGGAAGGCGTCACCCCGTGTGCCCGCGGGCAAGGGCACGTTGCACATGTGCGGCGGCGGGTTGTCCGTTCCGCAGTATGGATAGAACGGGTGCTGGAAGATGCCGGCCATCATCACGCGCGGATCGTCGCGGAAGATGTCTTCGGTTCCATTGCCATGGTGAACGTCGAAATCGACGACCGCCACGCGTTCCAGCCCATGGGCCTCGAGGGCGTGGCGCGCCGCGATGGCGACGTTGTTCATGAAACAGAAACCCATCGCCTTCGAACGCTCGGCATGGTGACCGGGAGGACGCACCGCGCAGAAAGCGTTCTCGATCTCGCCCTTCATGACGAGGTCGGTGGCATGAACTCCCGCGCCCGCTGAACGCAGCGCGGCCTTCATGGTGCCGGGGCTCATCGCCGTATCGGGGTCCAGATGGCGGATACCGTGCTCGGGCACGTTGTCGAAAAGGTTGTCGACATAGTCCTTCGGGTGAACGCGCTCGATGTGTTCGCGCTGCGCTTCGGGCGCGTCATAGAAGGAGATGTACATGTCCAGCCCGGAGGCGATGAGGCGATCATTGATCGCCGAAAGCCGGTCTGGGCACTCCGGGTGCATCGATCCCATGTCGTGCAGCCAGCAATCGCGGTGCGTGATGAATGCCGTCGTGGTCATACTTCTCCCTCTCCCCTCGCAAATGGTCGACATCGCCTCTTGCGGGCGTGCCTGCGACCTTTTCCGAACCGGTCGGCGTGACGTGCATCATCCGGCCCGGCAACCTTTGTGGTCTATTATCACCGCTTCCAAGCCAATTTCACAGTGCGCCCGAGATGCCCGTTCATCATGCAAACCGCCTCCTGGAAGCTGCAGGAAGGATCATTCTCGGCAAGCAGCGCGAACTGCGCCTTGCCCTCACCTGCCTGATCGCACGCGGACACCTGCTGATCGAGGACGTCCCGGGCGTCGGCAAGACCACCCTCGCCCAGGTGCTCGCGCGCCTGATGGGGCTGCAGTTCCAGCGCATCCAGTTCACCAGCGACCTGCTGCCGGCGGACATCCTCGGCGTATCCATCTTCGATCGCGAAACGAGCGCGTTCCGCTTTCACCCCGGCCCGGTGTTCGCCCAACTGATCCTCGCCGACGAGATCAACCGCGCCACCCCCAAGACCCAGAGCGCACTGCTGGAGGCAATGGAGGAGCGCCAGGTGACCGCCGACGGCGAGACATTCCCGCTCGCCGAACCCTTCTTCGTCATTGCGACACAGAACCCCGCTCACCAGATCGGCACTTTCCCGCTTCCCGAGAGCCAGCTCGACCGTTTCCTGCTGCGCATGCACCTCGGCTACCCCGACCGCAAGGCAGAGCGTGCGTTGCTGCAGGGCGAGGACCGCCGCATCCTGCTCGAGCGCCAAGCGCCCGTGTCCCGACCCGAGGAAATCCTCGAACTTCAGATGGCAGCGCAGGAGGTCCACGTCGCCGACGCACTGATCGACTATCTCCAGGCCCTGCTCGGCGCCACCCGAAGCAACCCCGAACTTGCTGCCGGACTGAGTCCCCGCGCCGGGCTCGGACTGCTCGCCGCCGCACGAGCCTGGGCGCTGCTGGATGGGCGCGACCATGTCCTGCCCGAGGACGTGCAGACCCTGTTCCCGCATGTCGCCGCGCACCGTCTGCATCTCGCCGCCGACGGCCGCCCCATTCCGCCCGCCGCCCTCGCCAGGCTGATGCAATCCGTAACCCTGCGCTGATGAATCCCGCTGCACTCTGGCACCGTCTGCGCAAGGCGATCGAGCGCTGGCTGTTCCGCATCGACGGCCCGGAGCCTGCGCCGATCCGGCTTGTGCAGCGGCGCATCTTCGTCTTCCCGGCGCGTGCCGGGTTCGCGTTCGCTGCAGCACTGCTGGTGATGCTCATCGCATCGATCAACTACAACCTCAGCCTCGGCTACGGACTCGTGTTCCTGCTCGGCGGCGCAGCGGCAGCGAGCATCCTGCATGCGTTCCGGAATCTGTTCGGCCTCTCGATACGCCCCGCCCGAAACGAACCGGTGTTCTGCGGCGACACAGCGGTGTTCCGCCTGCTGGTGACCAATGAGCGGCCCCGCCGACGCCCCGCACTACGACTGCTTGCTCGGGGTCAGGCAACGCAGTTCGCGCTCGGTGCGGAGACCGAGGACAGAGTCGACCTGCCCTGCCCGACCACGCACCGGGGCTGGCTGGCGATCGGGCGCACCGTACTCGACACTCACTGGCCGCTCGGTCTGATCCGGGCCTGGAGCGTGTTCGTCCCCGAGGCCCGCTGCCTGGTGTTCCCCGCCCCCGAGCCCGATCCGCCGGAACTTCCCGGATCCGGAGAAGCACTCGACGGCGGCCGCCCTTCCATTGCCGAAGGTGACGACGATTTCGCCGGCCTGCGTGCCCACCGCAGCGCGGACTCGCCAAGGCACGTTGCCTGGAAGGTGCTCGCACGCGGCGGGCCGATGCTCACCAAGCAGTACGCAGCCGCCTCGGGTCGCGACCTCGTGCTCGACTGGGATGCCACCGGCACCGGGCTCGATGTCGAGCAGCGCTTGTCGCGCCTATGCGCCTGGATCCTGCAGGCTGAAGCGGACGGACGGCGTTACGCACTCGTGCTGCCCGGCTTGCGTACCGGATGCGAGCGGGGACGTGCGCATCGGGACCGTTGCCTCGAACAACTCGCCACGTTCGGCCATGAAGGAGGTGGTGCATGATCAGCCTGCCATGGCGCAAGGGCCGGAAACAGGCCGGCAATGATGACGGACGCCAGCTGCCGGCACTGGACCGCCGCCAGGGCACCTGGCTGCTGGCTGCAGCCGCACTCACCGCCGCCCCGCACGCGATGTGGCTGCCCGGCTGGATCAGTGCGCTGTGCATGCTGCTGCTGGCCTGGCGCGGCCTGCTGTTGTGGCGGGGCAGCCGCCCCCCTCACCGTCTGCTGCTGCTGTGCATCACCCTCGCCGTAGCGGTGGGCGTGCGCACCGAGTTCGGACAGTTCTTCGGCAAAGACCCAGGCGTCGCCCTGCTCGCCCTGCTCCTCGGCCTCAAACTGCTCGAAACACGAGCGGTGCGCGATATCCGCTCCGCGGTTCTGCTCTGCCTCTTTCTTCAGCTTTCGATCTTCCTCGAGGACCAGTCCCTTCCCATCGCGACGCTGGCGCTATGCGGAACACTGCTCACCCTCGGCGCCCTGGTGGCACTGAGCGACCCGGCCGGGCGCTTCGGCAGCCAGCTGCGCACGGCAGCCACCCTGCTGATGCAGGGCATCCCGTTCATGCTGGCGCTGTTCCTGCTCTTTCCTCGCATTCAGGGGCCGCTGTGGGGCCTGCCGGCCGACGCGTTCAGTGCGCGCACCGGGCTTTCGGACACCATGACGCCAGGCTCGATCAGCGAACTGGGGCTGTCATCGGCAATTGCGTTTCGCGCCCGGTTCGAGGGGGACGCTCCACTGCAAGGGCAGCGCTACTGGCGCGGTCCGGTACTCACGGACTTCGACGGACGTACCTGGCGTGCCCGTCCATTCCGTGAATCCGATACCCCTTTCTACACGGTGACCGGACCGCGCATCGACTACGAACTCACGCTCGAAGCGCACAACCGGCGCTGGCTGCTCGCACTCGACTACCCGGGACCGGCAAGCCCCGCGATCCGACATGCGAGCGACCATCACGCCTTGGCGCTGCGGCCCATACAGACCCGCAGTCGCTTCAACCTGAGCGCTTGGCCGGAATCGAAGATCGGGCTTGACGAGAACGCCAACACCCTCGCTGCCGCAATCCAGCTCCCCCCCGCAAGCAACCCGCGCACAACGAGGCTGGCACGCGAATTGGCCGACGGTGCCCGATCGCACGCAGAGATCCTCGATCGCGTCACCGCATACCTGCGCGCGCAACAGTACCGCTACACCCTACGCCCGCCACCTCTCGGAGAGCACCCCAACGACGAATTCCTGTTCGACACCCGGCGCGGCTTCTGCGAACACTTCGCCTCCGCCTTCGTGGTGATGATGCGTGCCGCCGGCGTTCCTGCCCGCGTCGTCACCGGCTACCAAGGGGGAGAGCTCAACCCGATCGACGGCTATCTGGTCGTACGCCAGTCCGACGCACATGCCTGGGCCGAGGTCTGGCTCGCTGACCGAGGCTGGCTACGGGTCGACCCCACGGCCCTCGCCGCCCCGGAGCGGATTGAGGACGGACTGGCGGAGGCCCTCGCCCAGGACGCGGACCTGCCCCTGCTGATGCGGGCCAACATGCACTGGCTGCGCGACCTGCGCCATCAGTGGGAGGCGCTCTCGAATGCGTGGAACCAGCGCGTTCTTGGATACAATCCGGAACGCCAGCGTGCGCTCCTGGAACGGCTCGGGCTCGCGGGAAACGGTATAGCCAGCCTCATCGCCCTGCTTGCCGGCGCCGGCCTCGCCATCTTCATCGGGCTCTATCTCTGGGCGAAACGGTCGAACCAGCCCAAGGACCCTCTGCTCATCGCCTGGGACCGCTTCAGCGCACGACTCGCGCGCGCTGATCTGGCTCGCCACCCCTGGGAAGGCCCGGAGGCGTACGGCAGGCGGCTGGCCGAGGCCTTGCCAGATCAGGCCCCGGCGCTTCTGGCCATCTGCAGCAGCTATGCGGAACTGCGCTACGGGCGGCGCCGTCCGGATGCGGAGATCCGGGCCCTGAACAAACGTATCGACGGAATACAGATCCAATGAACGCTCATCCCGCTCACGCCGCCTCTTGCGCACTGCGCTCTGCTGCCACACGCGCATCCTGGTCCGGGCGACTCTGCAGGGTGCTAGCGAGGATCTGCGCGGGGCTGACGCTCACGGTCCTTGCAACACCCGCCCATGCCTCCTACGCAGACCATGACGATGCCCGCGCCTTCATCGCAGACATGGCCGAGCGTCACGCCTTCGATCCGGCAGAGCTCCTGCGCAGCCTCCAGAAAGCGCGGCACGACGCGACCGTGATCCGACTCATCACCCCGCCCACACGCAAGGGCGCGCGCTCCTGGCAGAACTATCGCGCCCGCTTTCTGGACCCGACGCGCATCGACGGTGGCATGCGCTTCTGGCACGAACATGCGGTCGAACTCGAACGCGCCGAGCGGGCGTATGGCGTTCCAGCCGAAGTGATCGTGGCAATCATCGGTGTGGAGACCCTCTACGGCCGCAATACCGGCAATTTCGAAACCCTGTCCGCACTTGCAACGCTCGCGTTCGACTACCCGCCCCGCGCCGAGCTTTTCCGCCGCGAGCTCGAGGCGCTTTTCCTGCTCGCCCGCGAGCAGGGTCGCGACCCGTCGAGCTACACCGGATCCTTCGCGGGCGCACTCGGTTTCCCACAGTTTTTGCCCAGCAGCATACGGGCGTATGCGGTGGACTTCGACGCCAACGGGCGCATCGACTTCGAGTCCGATGCGATCGACGCGATCGGCAGCGTCGCCCATTACCTGCATGTTCACGGCTGGCAAGCGGGCGCCCCTGTAGCCGAGCGCGCTGAGGTACCTGCCGCAGCCGATGCCGCCACGCTGGTGGCTGCCGGAATCGAACCTGCGCTCGCACCGGACGTCCTTCTCGGGCAAGGCATCCGCGCCCTGAGCGGCGAGGCGCCCGCCGCAGTCGCCACGCTGGTCGACCTCGCGACGCCGGGCGAGGATACGGAGTACTGGCTCGGCTACCGCAACTTTTACGTCATCACACGCTACAATCGCAGCAGTTTCTACGCCATGTCGGTGTTCGAGCTTGCGGAAGCACTGCGCCTGCGCAAGCGGGTCGAGGCCATACGCGCCGAACGCCGCTGAAGGACGATCCCAGCCATGTCCGGCCCCCAACACACCTCCGAACTGCGCGACGCCGACCTGCGCCCTGCCCCGATCTCGCTCTCCGACATCGGTGCCGCGTTACGCTTCGGCTTCGATCAGTTCCGCAGCATTCCCTTGCTGAGCATGGGCTTCGCCCTGCTCTTCGTCGCCATTGGTCTTGCGCTGTTCACGGCTCTCGAGTTCGGAGAGATCGCGCCGATGAGCCTCTCGCTCGCAGGCGGCTTCATGCTCGTCGGACCGATCCTGCTCGCCGGCTTCTTCGCGGTTTCGGACAAGTTGCGCCACGGCAGGCACGCGGTGTTCAGCGACATCTGGGAGGGTTTTCGGCGCATGCCACGGGGGGGCTGGGTCGTGTCCTTCGTGTGCGGGCTGCTATTCCTGATCTGGATCACCGACGCAGGCATCCTGTACGGCTTCATGGTGGGGAGCGAGCCGATCGGTTTTCTGCGCCTGCTGAACATCGAAGCCATGGTGGTCAATTACGCTGCCTGGAGTGCGATCATGGGTGCGGTGCTCGCGTTCATCCTGTTCACGGTTTCGGCATTCTCGATCCCGCTGATCTACGATGGCCGGGCGCAACTGGTTTCGGGCGTGGTGGCAAGCGCACGCGCGGTGTTCGGGCGTTTCGGGGTCGTCATGTGCTGGGCGCTTGTGCTCGCCGGGGTGATCATGCTCAGCGTGATGGTGTTACCGCTGCTGCTGGCGACCCTGCCTGTGATGGCCTACGCGAGCAGGGAATTCTACTTCCGCGTGTTCCCGCTGGAGCGCAGCTGAGCGCTAACGTGGCAACTGGGCGACACCGTCGGCGCCACCCTGCACCCTACAGCAGCGCGTCACGTGAGATGCCGTGGCGCTTGAGGATGCGCCGTAACTGACCAAGCGCCTCGAGCTGGATCTGTCGCACGCGCTCGCGCGTGAGCTCCAGGCGCGAGGCGAGCTCCTCCAGTGTCAGCAACTCGCACTCGTCGATCCCGTAGCGGTGACGAATGACCATGCGCTGCTTCTCGCTCAGCATGCCGAGCCATTCGCGCACGAGCTTGCCGAGCTCCGCGTTCTGGATCTGGGTATCGGCCGGGAGCTGATGGTCGTCGGCGAGCGACTCGCCGATGGAAAGGCTCGGGTCGATATCCAGTGGCGCATCGAGCGAGGCCGTGTGTTCGCTCAGCGCGAGAAGCCTGCGCACATCCTCGACCGGACGACCGAGCTCCCTCGCGACAGTCTCGAGCGTCGAATCGCTCCCCACGCAGGCCTCGAGGTTGCGCTGTGCCCGCAGTACCTGGTTGAGCTCCTTCACCACATGCACCGGAAGCCGGATCGTGCGCGACTGGTTCATGATCGCGCGCTCGATGTTCTGGCGGATCCACCACGTGGCATAGGTGGAGAAACGGAAGCCGCGCTCGGGGTCGAACTTCTCCAGCGCATGCATCAGGCCAAGATTACCCTCCTCGACCAGATCGAGAAGCGGTATGCCGCGATTGAGGTAGTGCTTGGCGATATTGACGACCAGGCGCAGGTTGCGCTCGATCATCGTCTGCCGGGCCTCGAAGTCGCCCGCACTTACACGGCGGGCGATGGCAAGCTCTTCCTCTGCAGTCAGCAGCGGGTTTGCACCGATCTCGTTGAGGTAGAGCTGGGTGACGTCACTGAAGAAATCATTCTCGACGACCGGCTGGGGCTGCGCGGCGAAAACCTCGACTTCAGGAGGAAGGTCCGGTTCCTGTATCTCAAGTTCATCGAGATTTCCCGCTTCTTCCATGCCCCTGCTCCGTCATCGTGCCGGCAAGTACCCCGACGGGTCGACCGCCTTGCCTTGCTTGCGGATCTCGAAATGCAGCTTGGGACGGTCCGCTTCCGAACTGCCAAGCTCTGCGATCTTCTGCCCCTGCTCGACCTGGTCGTCTTCCTTCACGAGCAATTTGTCATTGTGCGCGTAAACGGAGTTGTACTCCTGATTATGCTTGATCACAATCAGCTTTCCGTAGCCGCGAAGTCCGCTGCCTGCATAGACGACCTTGCCGGGCGCAGCTGCATAGACCGGATCCCCGACCTGCCCACCGATGTCCAGCCCCTTGTTCGAGGCTTCGTTGAATCCGGCGATTACGACGCCCCCCGCAGGCCACTTCCACTGCCCGCTGGGTGCGGCCGTCTGCGGCGTTGCAGGCGCTGTGGGCACAGGCACCGGGGCCATCGGCTCGGTCAGCGGCGCGCGCCCTCCCAAAGGCTCGCGCACGATCGGCACCGCTGCCGACTCACCGCCGGGCACAGGAACGGGCGTGGTTTGCACCGCGCCGCCCGGCGCAGCAATTGCGACCGTCGCAGTTCCCGGGGGCGCGACGCGGATCATCTGGCCAACCTGGATCTGGTTCGGATCGGTAACGCCGTTCCAGGCGACCAGGTCGGGCAGGGTCACGCCGTACTGCCGGGCGATGCCGAGCAGGGTGTCACCCTGGCGGACCGCATGATAGCCGGTCACAGGCACCGGCGAAGAGGCAGGCCCCGTTGCGGAAGGCAGGCCACTGCTGTCGCGCACCGGCGCGGTCACCTGCGAGGCGCACCCCGCACCGAGCAGTGTGACCATAGAGAGAATCAAGTAGCTTGCACGTATCTGCATCAGTTAATACCGTCGTTCATTCCGTACCACCGAGCAGCGGCACGAAGCGGACCGCTTCGAACCAGCTTTCCCGGAACACATTCCCCTGTCTTTCGACCAGCAGCAAGCGCTGATCGGCGCCGCCGACCGGAACGATCAGCCGTCCGCCAGGCGCAAGCTGTTGCTTGAGCGCGGGCGGCAGGCCCGCCGCACCAGCGGCCACAATGATGCTGTCGAACGGAGCCGCTTCCGGAAGACCGAGGTTACCGTCGGCAAGTTTCAGCCGTACATTGGGCAAGCGCAATGGACGTAGGTTCGAACGCGCCCGGTCGAGCAGCCCGCGAATACGTTCGACGGCATAGACTTCGGTCGCCAGCAGCGACAGCACGGCAGCTTGGTAGCCGCAGCCCGCGCCGACCTCCAGCGTGCGGCCCAGCTCACGGCCCGCACGCAGCAACTCGATCATGCGGGCCACAACATAGGGCTGAGAGATCGTCTGCTGGAATCCGATCGGCAAGGGCGTATCGTCATAAGCGCTGAAACCCAGCCCCTCGTCGACGAAGGCGTGCCGGGGCACCGCCTGCATGGCGGCCAGCACCCGCTCGTCGCGGATGCCCTGAGTGCGCAAGCGCTCGACCATGCGTGCGCGGGCGCGCGAGGCCTGACCGGCGTCTGCAGTCCTGTTCATCAGAGCTTGAGCCAGTCGAAGACCGGCGCGACCAGGCCGGTATGGGTGAGATCGATCTGCAGCGGCGTCACCGAAACAGCGCCGTTGGCGACCGCGTGAAAGTCGGTGCCCTCTCCCGCATCGGCGGCCTCACCCGCAGCGCCGATCCAGTAAACCGTCTCGCCGCGCGGGGTCTGGCTACGCACTACGGGCTCGGCCTTGTGCCGTTTGCCCAGGCGCGTCACCCGCACACCACGCAGGCGCTCGTACGCCACATCGGGCACGTTCACATTCAGCAGAACCGGCTGCGGAAAGGGATTGCGCATGAAGCGTTCGGCAAGGTCGCGTGCCACGCGTGCGGCGGCCGTGAAATCGGTTGCCGACTTGCTCACCAGGGAAACCGCGATCGAAGGCACTCCGAGCAGAAAGCCCTCCGTGGCCGCTGCCACAGTGCCCGAATAGACGGTGTCGTCACCCATGTTCGCGCCGTGATTGATTCCCGAAACCACCATGTCGGGCAGGTGGTCGAGCATACCGGTGACGGCGAGATGCACGCAGTCGGTGGGCGTGCCGTTCACATGATAGAAACCGTTGGACGTTCGCTTGAGCGACAGCGGACGATCGAGCGTGAGCGAATTGCTCGCGCCGCTGCGATCGCGCTCGGGGGCGACCACGGTCACCTCACCCAGCGTCGACAGCGCTTCGGCGAGCGCCGCGATCCCCGGTGCGAAATAGCCGTCGTCGTTGCTGACCAGGATACGCATTCGAGATCCATGCGGGGGCCGTTACACGGCCGGAAGCGGGATGTTAGCACACCGTCTTGAGGGTGCCTGATACGCAGCAGAAAACAAAAAACCGGCCGGAGCCGGTTCTTTTGTCGATTGGTCGGGGCGGCGGGATTCGAACTCGCGACCCCTTGCACCCCATGCAAGTGCGCTACCAGGCTGCGCTACGCCCCGACACAAGCCGCCATTATAGCAGCGGTTTCCAGATTTACCAGTTCTACGTGAAAAAACGCTTCAGCTACGCAAGCGGTCGAGCGTCTGCACGATTTCAACCCGCAAATCCCGCACCAAAGCCTTGTAACGCTCGAGCTCAAGCTCGCTTTCCTGAGCGTGAATCGCCGATTCGCCGAGGCGGTTGCGTGCACCAGAGATCGTGAAGCCTTCCTGGTACAGCAAGTGGCGGATACGCCGGATCAGCAGCACCTCGTGATGCTGGTAGTAGCGCCGGTTGCCACCGCGCTTGACGGGCTTGAGCTGGGTGAATTCCTGCTCCCAGTAACGCAGCACATGGGGCTTCACGCAGCACAGATCGCTCACCTCTCCGATCGTGAAATAGCGCTTTGCCGGAATCGGCGGCAGTTCCTGATCCTGAATTTCAGGGCTGCTTGCTTGCATCGCTGAGTCGCTCCACCGCGGCCTTGAGTTTCTGGCTGGCATGGAAAGTGACCACACGCCGCGCGGTGATCGGAATTTCCTCGCCCGTCTTGGGATTGCGCCCGGGGCGCTGAGGCTTGTCGCGCAACTGGAAGTTGCCGAAGCCCGACAGCTTGACGCTGTCGCCGCGCTCCAGAGCAGTCCGGATTTCCTCGAAGAAGCCCTCGACCATGTCCTTGGCCTCACGCTTGTTCAGGCCGACCTGCTCGAACAGCAGATCGGCGAGTTCCGCCTTGGTCAGGGTCATGTCACCCCCCCCGTGCCACGCAGGCGGGCGCCAAGCTGTGCCTCGGCCTGCCTGACGAGCGAATCGATGGCCGAATCCACTTCGGCGTCTTCGAGCGTGCGACGAGTATCTTGCATCGATATCCGGAAGGCAAGGCTCTTCTTGTCCGGATCGATGCCCTTGCCATGATAGACGTCGAACAGAGCGATCTCGCGGACCTGCTCGGGCGCCGCGGCACGCAACACCTCGAGCACCCGCTCGACCGGAACCTCGACCCCGATCACGAGGGCGATATCCCTGCGTACTGCAGGCATGCGGGAAACCTCTGCATACGCCGGCACACGGCCGGCGAGCACGGCATCCAGTTCGATCTCGAACACCACTGGCGCACTGCCCAGTTCGTAGCGCTGCACCCACACCGGGTGGATTTCACCAACCACACCGGCCACATGACCATCGAGCCACACCGTGGCTGCACGCCCGGGGTGAAGAGCGGGATGCGAGACAGGCGTGAAGCTCGGCACGCGCGGCGCAAGCAAAGCCTCGAGGTCGCCCTTGATGTCATAGAAATCAACGCTGCGGGCACGCTCGCCCCACTGTTCGGGCAACGCCGGACCGGCAGCCAGCGCGGAAACCTTCATCCGCTGCTGGAAACCGCTCACGGGCTCGCCATCGGCCTTGCGCTCGAACACGCGCGCCACCTCGAACACACGTACACGGTCGATCTGGCGCTTGCGGTTGGTCACAAGGCTTCCCACCAGCCCGGGGATCAGGCTCGAACGCATCACACTGAGCTGGCTTGCGATCGGGTTTGCAAGGCGGATGGGGTCCTGGTTGGCGCAGAAGTCGCGCTCCCAGGCCTCCTCGACGAAGGCGAAGTTGACGACCTCCTGATAGCCTCGCGCGGCAAGCAAGCGCCGCACCGCCCACACCGGGCGGGCGCGCTCGGTGCTGGGCAGCATCATCAGGCTGCCCTGGGGCGCCACCGCCGGGATGTTGTCATAGCCGTAGAGGCGGGCGATCTCCTCGACCAGGTCTTCCTCGATCTCGATGTCGAAGCGCCACGACGGCGGAGTCACCACGAAATCGTCGCCTTCGCGCTCGACCCGCAGGTGCACGCGCTGCAGCAGCGCAAGCATCGCGTCATCCTCGAGCCCAATGCCGAGCACGCGTCGCGCGCGCGCCGGGCGCAGCCGCACCGGCCTGCGCTGCGGCAGATCCTGCGCGGCGAGCGCCTCCACCACCGGCCCGGCGTCCCCCCCGCAGATGTCGAGCACCAGGCGCGTGGCGCGCTCAAGCGCGGTGCGGGCGAGGTCAGGGTCCACCCCGCGCTCGAAACGGTGAGAAGCATCAGAGGAAAAGCCGTAGCTGCGCGCACGACCGGCGATCGCGTCGGGCGCGAAGAAGGCGCTCTCCAGGAAAATCTCTGTGGTTTCCAGCGTCACCCCACTGTCTTCACCACCCATGATCCCGGCAAGCGCCAGGGCGCGCGCCTCGTCAGCGATCAGCAGCGTGTCGGCGGTCGGGGTCACGCTCTGCTCGTTGAGCAGCAGCACCTTTTCTCCGCTTCGCGGCAGGCGGACGTGGATGGCGCCGTGCAGTTTCGTGTTGTCGAAGGCGTGCAGGGGCTGGCCAAGTTCGAGCATGACGTAGTTGGTGATGTCGACCAGCGCGCTGATCGAGCGGATGCCGCTGCGTACCAGCCGGCGCACCATCCATTCGGGCGTGGGCGCCTTGGCGTTCACCCCGGACAGCACACGGCCGCAATAACGCGGGCAGGCCTGCGGGGCGTCGAGCACGATGGCGCGCGTCGCTTCGCTGCGCGCCGGAACTGCCTCGACCGGCTCCAGCCGGAGCGCGCTGCCGGTGATCGCCGCGACTTCGCGCGCGACCCCGGTGAGACTCAGGCAATCCGCACGGTTGGGCGTGAGCTTGATCGTGAACAGGGTGTCGTTCAAGCCGAGGTATTCGCGAATGTCGGTACCGATCGGCGCATCTTCGGGCAAGACGTGCAAGCCGCCGTGATCTTCCGAAAGGCCGAGTTCGCGTGCGGAGCACAGCATGCCGAAGGACTCGACGCCGCGCAGCTTGGCCTTCTTGATCTCGAAATCGCCGGGGAGCGTCGCGCCGACCACGGCGCAAGGCACCTTCATTCCGACCGCGGCATTGGGTGCGCCGCAGACGATCTGCAGCAACTCGCCGCTGCCCGCATCCACCTTGCAGAGCTTGAGCTTGTCGGCGTTGGGGTGCTTGTCCGCTTCGACGATCTGCGCGACCACCACCCCGCTGAAGGCAGGTGCGGCAGGGTCGGCTTCTTCCACCTCGAGACCAGCCATGGTCAGCAGATGGCCGAGTCCGGCACTGTCCAGTTGCGGATCGACGAAAGTCCGCAGCCACTGTTCTGAGAATTGCATGATTCGATTACCCGGATTGCGTGGGAGGGCGAGGTGCGAGCACCCGTGCTCAGCGGAACTGGCTCAGGAAGCGCAGATCACCTTCAAAGAACAGGCGCAGGTCGTTCACGCCATACCGCAGCATGGTGAGGCGGTCCGGCCCCATGCCGAAAGCGAAGCCGGTATAGCGCTCGGGGTCGATGCCACCGAAACGCAGCACGTTCGGATGAACGACGCCACAGCCGGCAATCTCGAGCCAGCGCCCCTTGAGCGCGCCGCTCATGAAGGCCACGTCGATCTCGGCCGAAGGCTCCGTGAACGGGAAGAAGGAGGGGCGGAAGCGGACCTGCAGGTCATCCGTCTCGAAGAAACGACGCAGGAAATCGGCGATCACCCCCTTTAGGTCTGCAAAGCTGACCGTCTCGCCAACCCACAGGCCTTCAACCTGATGGAACATCGGCGAATGGGTGGCATCGGAGTCCACGCGGAACACGCGCCCCGGAGCAATGATGCGCAGATCGGGCATGACCGCAGCCTCCCGATGGCGCTCGACATGGGCCAGCATCGCGCGCACCTGCACGGGGCTGGTGTGGGTGCGCAGCAGCACATCCTCACGCCCTTCGAGGTAGAAGGTGTCGTGCATCGAGCGCGCGGGGTGATTCTCCGGCGTATTGAGTGCGGTGAAGTTGTGCCAGTCGGTTTCGATCTCGGGGCCATCCGCAACGACGAAGCCAATCGAGCCGAAAAGCTGCTCGATCCGCTCCAGCGTGCGGCTGACCGGATGCAGGCCGCCCTGTACCCCGCCTCGTCCGGGAAGCGTGACGTCGAGCGCCTCGGCGGCGAGCTGCGCATGCAGCGACGCCTCACGCAGGGCATTTCGCCGCGCCTCCAGTTCGGCCTCCACCGCCGTCTTGGCGGCATTGATGGCGGCACCGGCTTCACGGCGCGCGTCCGGCTCGAGTTTGCCGAGCGATTTCAGGCGTTCGGTGAGCGCCCCGGCCTTGCCCAGGTAGCGCGCCTTCGCCTGTTCGAGCTGCGCGCTGTCGGCGGCAGCGGCAAAATCGGCTGCGGCCTGTCGTACCAGTTGATCGAGCTGTTCCATGTCCCTGCCCTGGCGGAGTACGGTGTTGCGGATGGGGCCAAGCTGCGGCCACGCATCGGGAATTCGGTGGTTCGAAAGACAACGGCTCAGAAAAAAAAAGGAGGCCAGGCCTCCTTTTTTCGAGCTGCGAAGACTTACGCAGCGAGTTTGGCCCGGGCCTGCTCGGCAATTGCGGCAAAAGCCGGCTTGTCGAACACGGCCAGGTCGGCCAGCACCTTGCGGTCGATCTCGATCGCAGCCTTCTTCAGACCGTTCATGAAGGTGCTATAGGTCAGCCCCAGTTCGCGCGCGGCGGCGTTGATACGCGCAATCCACAGGGTACGGAACTGGCGCTTGCGCTGACGGCGGTCGCGGTAGGCATATTGACCCGCCTTCATCACCGCCTGCTTGGCGATGCGATAGACGTTCTTGCGACGGCCGCGATACCCCTTGGCCTGGGAAAGGACTTTCTTGTGACGAGCGCGGGCGGTTACACCACGTTTAACGCGAGGCATTGCGGTCTCCTATCAAGCGTACGGAAGCATGGCGCGGATCAGCTTTTCATCTGCCGCATGCACTTCGGTCATGCCGCGCAGGTGACGCTTCACCTTCGTCGTCTTCTTGGTCAGGATGTGGCGCTTGAACGCCTGGGACCGCTTGATCCCGCCGCTGGAGCGGACCTTGAAGCGCTTCTTCGCTCCGCTCTTGGTCTTCATCTTGGGCATTACGGATACTCCAATGTTTTTGGATGACACCAGGTAGCGCCGACATCCGGCGCATTTTGTTACCCGGCACCACTTGTTTTCCGCCCGGCAGCTCACGCCACCCGACGGTCTTGCCCCTTTCGAGGCAAATTCTGTACAGCTCAGATCTTCTTCTTCGGCGCGATGACCATGATCATCTGACGCCCTTCCATCTTGGGCATCTGTTCGACCTGACCGAGTTCTTCCAGGTCGGCCTTCACACGCTCCAGCTGACGCAGACCGAACTCCTGGTGCGCCATCTCACGTCCGCGGAAGCGCAAGGTCACCTTGCACTTGTCGCCTTCTTCCAGGAAGCGCTTGAGGTTGCGCAGCTTGATCTGGTAGTCGTTCTCGTCGGTACCCGGGCGGAGCTTGACCTCCTTCACCTGTACCTGTTTCTGCTTGAGTCGGGCTTCGTGGGCCTTCTTCTGTTCCTGATACTTGAACTTGCCGAAATCCATCAGCTTGGCGACCGGCGGTGCAGCCATCGGAGCGATTTCGACCAGATCCAGCCCAGCCTCTTCGGCCATGTTCAGGGCTGCGTTCAGGGACACGATTCCGAGCTGCTCGCCTTCTTCGCCAACCAGCCGGAGCTCGGGCGCGTTGATCTCCCTATTTACGCGCTGTTTTTTTTCTTGAGCGATGGTTCAACTCTCCACGAAAACCACAAAATCAGACCGAACCGGCCTTCGCTTCTTCTTCGCGACGCCAGCGTTCGATCAGCGAATCGAGGGACATTTGGCCAAGATCCTGGCCACCTCGGGCACGCACGGCCACCAGGCCCGCCGCCTTTTCCTTCTCACCAATCACGAGCAGGTAAGGCAGCTTCTGCACGCTATGTTCGCGGATTTTATAGTTAATCTTCTCGTTGCGCAAATCAGCCTCGACACGAAAACCCGCCTTCTTCAGCTTGGTCGCCACTTCTGCAGCATAGTCCGCCTGCCCCTCCGAGATGTTCATCACCGCAGCATGCTGCGGCGCGAGCCACATCGGCATCGCGCCCGCGTAATGTTCGATCAAAATGCCGGTGAAGCGCTCCAGCGAACCGAACAAGGCGCGATGCAGCATGACCGGGCGCTTGCGCGCGTTATCCTCGGCCACGTAAGAGATGTCGAAGCGCTCGGGCAGATTCATGTCGACCTGCAGCGTGCCGCACTGCCAGTCACGGCCGATCGTGTCGCGCAGCACGAACTCGAGCTTCGGACCATAGAAGGCGCCCTCGCCCGGGAACAGCTCGTAGGCCATGTCCATGTGCTCGAGCGCCGATGCCAGCGCACCTTCGAGCTTGTCCCAGGTCTCGTCCGTGCCGATCCGGTTCTCCGGACGTGTAGACAGCTTGATGCGCACGTTGTCGAAGCCGAAGTCCTTGTAGATGTCGAGGATCAGGCGCACGACATCCTTGCACTCCTGCTCCATCTGCGCCTCGGTGCAGAAGATGTGCGCGTCGTCCTGAGTGAAGTGGCGCACGCGCAGCAGGCCGTGCAGCGCGCCCGAAGGCTCGTAGCGGTGCACCTTGCCGAATTCGGCCATGCGCAACGGCAGGTCGCGGTAGCTCTTCAGTCCCTGAGCGAACATCGACACCGCACCGGGACAGTTCATCGGTTTCAGCGCGAAGACCCGCTCGTCCTCGGTCGTGGTGGTGAACATGTTCTGGCGGTAGTTCTGCCAGTGGCCGGAGGTTTCCCACAGCGCACGGTCCATCACGTCCGGCGTATTGACCTCGACGTAGCCCGCCTCTTCCTGACGGTCCCGCATGTAGTCGATCAGCGTATTGAACAGGCGCCAGCCCTTCGGATGCCAGAACACTGCGCCCGGCGCCTCGTCCTGGAAGTGGAAGAAGTCGAGCTGCTGACCCAGCTTGCGGTGGTCACGCTTCTCGGCTTCCTCGAGCATGTGAAGGTAGCCGTCGAGCTCGTCCTTCTTCGCCCACGCCGTGCCATAGATGCGCTGCAGCATCTCGTTCTTGGAGTCACCACGCCAGTAGGCGCCGGCGAGCTTGGTGAGCTTGAACACCTTGAGCTTGCCGGTCGAGGGTACGTGCGGACCGCGACAAAGGTCGATGAAGTCCCCCTGACGGTAGAGCGAAACGTCTTCGCCAGCCGGGATCGACGCGATGATCTCGGCCTTGTAATGCTCACCGATGTCCTTGAAGAATGCGACCGCCTTGTCGCGCGGCCAGACCTCGCGATGCACCGTGATCTCGCGCTTCGCAATCTCAGCCATGCGTGCCTCGATTGCTGCGAGGTCGTCGGGCGTGAAGGGGCGTTTGTAGGAAAAATCGTAGTAGAAGCCGTTCTCGATCACTGGCCCGATCGTCACCTGTGCATCGGGGAACAGTTCCTTGACCGCATGCGCGAGCAGATGCGCCGTCGAGTGACGGATGATCTCGAGCCCCTCGGGTGTCTTGTCGGTAACGATGGCGAGATCTGCATCGGTCTCGAGCCGATGGGAAAGATCGACGAGCCGGTCGCCAACGCGACCAGCCAGGGCGGCCTTGGCCAGGCCGGCACCGATCGAGGCCGCGACCTCGGCCACGGTAACCGCATGATCGAAGCTACGCACGGAACCGTCGGGGAGCGTGATGTTGGGCATGACTATGGCCTCGGGCTGATGACTTCCTGCGCGCGCGGCGCGCAGGACGGGCATGAAAAACGTGGACGAAAAAAAAGCGCGGTCTGGCGCGCTTTTTTTCTCTTTTAGCAGACAAGCGGAGCCGACCTGTTCAGTATCCCGCCGAAGTGGTAGTTCGGAACATATTGATCAACTCCTGAATCTTGGTAGGCGCGATTGGATTCGAACCAACGACCCCCACCATGTCAAGGTGGTGCTCTAACCAACTGAGCTACGCGCCTGCTGAAGTCCCGCATTATAGGCACTGCAAAAATCTTGTCAAAGACTTTTTGCAGTGCACCGCACATTTCACTTTTTCAAGCGCGTCACCGCAAACAGAATCACGAATGCGCCGACGACAGCACCAATGAAGCCTGCACCTTCGCCGGCATGGTAGATGCCCAGGGCCTGACCGCCATAGGTCGCCACGAGCGAACCGGCGATGCCGAGCAAGGCGGTCATGATGAGCCCCAGCCCATCCTTGCCCGGATGCAGCAGGCGTGCGACCAAGCCAACGATGAGACCGATGAGGATGGTGTAGAGGATGCCCATGAGATTTTCTCCTTCTTGACTCGATCTACGCTGCGCCGGCCGCATCTTCGGCCGGCCAGGCTTCCAGGAACGCCTTCCAGTGGGGCGCTTCCAGCCGGCTCAACGCCTCTCGCACAACCCGCTTTTCCGCCGCCCAGGATGGGGCATCGAGGTGCCCGCGCATGCGCTCGAAGCGCAGGTATACCAGATAAGTATTGACCACGTCGGTTTCACAGTAGTCGCGGATCTCCGCGATTCGCCCCTCCTGCCACGCCTGCCAAACCGCTGAGCCGTCCATGCCGAGCTTGCCAGGGTAGCCCATGAGCTTGGCGAGGTCGTCGAGGGGCGCGTTCGCGCGCGGCTGATACATCGCCAGCAGGTCCATCAGGTCGAGATGACGGCTGTGATAGCGGCTGATGTAGTTGTTCCACTTGAAATCGCGTGAGTCGTGATAGTCGCCCTCACCCTGGTCCCAGTATCGCGGCGCGGACACACCATGCATCATGCCGCGGTAATGCAGCACCGGCAGGTCGAAGCCGCCACCGTTCCAGGAAACGATCTGCGGCGAGTATCGCTCGATGCCGTCGAAAAAGCGCTGGATGATCTCGCCTTCGCTGGCATCCGGCTCGGAGAGCGAGAACACACGAAAGTGCTGGGCATCACGCAGCACACACGAGATCGTCACCACCCGTTGCAAGTGGTGCGGCAGGAAGTCGTTGCCATGGCTGGCGCGCCGCTGCTGGAACGCCCATTCGGCGACCTCGTAGTCGGACAGTTCGGCCGGCAGATCCTCCAGCGCCCGGATACCGGCCACATCGGGAATGGTCTCGATGTCGAAGATCAGGACGGGCATTACTTGCGTGCCCACCCGCCGCCGGTCTGCACCCACCAGCCCGCCTGGGCGCGGTCGATCCAGCGCTGGGCGAAGGTTCGACGCACATCGGCTTCCCACTCCGGATGGCCGTTGGCGCGCGCGATTTCCCGGTACAGGGCGGACCGGTCCGCATTCTCCGCGGCGATCAGTGCATTCACCTGACCACGCTGCGCCAGCGGAACGCCGCCCGCGTCGCGGAGCGCCACGCTGCCGTCTGCCGCGAGACCAACCGCTCCCGAGGCATACAGCGGCGCAAGGCCCACATGGCGCTGCTGCATCGACTGCTTGAGCGCCGCGATGGCGGGGGTGTTGATTTCCAGATTGCCCTGGGCATGCGCGGCGCCGGCGAACGACAACACTGCCATCACGGCGAACAGCCAACGCATGAGCACGGATGCGGGTTTCATTTCGTTCCTCCCTGGGTGTCCGGTGCTGCAGGCGCCCCGGTCGCCTCGGGCGCAGCTTCACGCAATTGCCACACCTCGTCGATGATTCGGTCGGCAGCCTTCTCAGCGGCGGCCGCCGGAAAATAGATGTTGATCGTGACGCAGGCGGACGCCGACAAGGCGACGGCTGCGGCAACAAGGTAGCGCGATGCGGGGTTCATGTG
Source organism: Thauera sp. AutoDN2 (assembly GCF_051280715.1). Taxonomy (NCBI): domain Bacteria; kingdom Pseudomonadati; phylum Pseudomonadota; class Betaproteobacteria; order Rhodocyclales; family Zoogloeaceae; genus Thauera; species Thauera sp. AutoDN2. The sequence continues at coordinate 80,695 of NZ_JBNCAR010000008.1, forward strand.
CTCGTCCTGCAGGTTGCGGGTCAGTGCAGCTCGGGCGAAACGTTCTCGTCGATCACCCGCTGCAGACGATCGACCAGTTCGTTCCAGTCCACGCGCCGATTGTAGCCGATGACATCCAGCGCCGGGACGCCCCCCCCGCGCACGATCGCAAAACCACCGTCGCTGCGCTGCACGCCCTCCACGCCGTCCATGGCGCAAACCCCATCGCGCAGCACACAGCGCAGACCGAGTTCGCGGTAACCGAAGCTCTCGAAGAATCCGATCAGTCCCCGCTGCAGCGCAGCCAGCGCTCCAGCACCGCCCAGCGCGCTGATATTCTCGACCGCACGCTGGCTGATGCGGCGCCGATACTCGCCCGGGCTGCTGGCAATGCGCGCGTCGAAGGCCACCGGACGCCAACGCGCCAACTCGAGCCCGCGCACATCCGCGTCAATGAAGCCTGTGATGTTGCCGAAGCTGAAGGTTTCGGTGAGCTGATGCAGATCCAGATGGCGGACCTCGATGTCTGCGCTCAGGTGCGAAGCCACACCAAAGGGCTCGAGCAGACGCAGACCGGTCGCCTGCAGGTAGCCATCGAACACGGAAACCACCAATGCCCCATCGAGCGCGATCTCCCCGGGATTCGCCCGCACCCCCGGCAGCGATGCCGAGAGCACGCCCGACATTTCCGGCAGGTCGAGCGCTGCGGTAAGCGCGCGCATCGAAACCGGCTCGATGACGACGCTCGCGCGACCTTCCCAGTGCCCGGGCCCGCGCTTGAGCCCGAACTCGTCGATGACCAGCGCGCCATCCAGGAGGGGGATCTCCATGCGAGCGAAGGATGCGTGTTCGGGCGCCAGATGCGCCTCGATAGAGAAGGCGCCGAGTGCGAGCTTCTCCCAATACCCGCCGCCGACCGCCACCCGCATCTCCGTGGGCTGCGTTCGCGACCAGGAGCCACCGCCCACCAGCGGCCCAAGCCCCACACCTTCGCCGCCTGCGGCGCCGCGAAGCCCGAGCACCGCCTCATCGAGCTGCAGCGTCAGCCCCTCCACAACACCGGCGCGCATCTCGAGTCTGACATCTGCACGCCCACTGAAGCGCAACCTGTCCACCTGCGCGGGAAACAGCAGGGGCGCCAGCCAGCGCTTCCCCGCCCGGTCGAGGTCGATGCCCTGCAAGGAAAACTCCAGTCGCTCAAGCCCAGGTGGATCCAACACAAATGCGGACTCTGCACGCACACGCTCCACGCCGTCGACCGCGAGCACCGCCTCATGGACCCGCAATCTCCCTGCGTGCAGCGTGCCGCGAGCCTCCAGTGCGGGGCCGGACTCCAGGTACAGAGGATGCACGTAGGCTGCGCCAGCCACCCAGCGCGCACCGACCGACCAGGACCAGCCGCTGCCCTGCTCCGTTGCATCCAGGTGCACCGCAAACGCGAGCGCCTCCGCGGCAAGGAGCCCATCCGCGGAGGCGAAGCCGCCCTCCTCCAGCTGTGCATTCATCGTCAGCCGCCTTCGTGCGGGACCCCAGGCCACCGCGCCATTCAGCTTCGCAACCGGATTCAGTCCCTTCAGCTGCACCGGGAGTGCTCCAGCGAAAGGTGCAGCCACTGCAAGCAGTGCCTCCAACTCCACACCAGAGAAAAGCACGCTTGTCGCACCCGTGCGGTCGAGCGCTGCTTCGATCAGGCCGTCACCGAGCCGGGCGACCACACGGACATCACCACGCTCGAAGGCTGCCTCGACCGCAAACCGGAGCGGTAGCACCTTTCCATCGAGCTCAAGTCGTCCCTCGTCGCAGCGAAAACCCTGCACATCCAGGCGGGCGCTGGCGCAGCGCAACGTTGGCGCCGACCACTCACGGCCCGCAAACCGCGCGCTGCGGGCCCTCAGCAGCAGCGTGCCATCGGCCTCGAAGCGCAGTTGCAGACCACCCATCGTGGCGACCGGATGCCGGATCTCACCGATCTCCAGCGCAATGCGCTGCACACCCCAAACGCCGCCGGCCCACAACACGCAGGCGAGCAGCGCGAGCCAACCCCACGCGCCGCGCACAGGCACGCGCCCGCTCTGCGCTCGCTCAGGCCGGAAAGACACCTGTGGACAGATAGCGGTCGCCGCGGTCGCACACTATGGACACGATCACCGCGTTCTCGACCTCGGCGGCAAGGCGAAGCGCGACATGCATCGCACCACCGGAAGAAATGCCGGCAAAGATGCCTTCCTCACGCGCGAGTCGCCGCGTCATATCCTCCGCATCGGCCTGACTCACCGGCTCGAAGCGATCGACCCGCGGACGCTCGAAGATCTTCGGCAAGTAGGCCTCGGGCCACTTCCGGATGCCCGGTATCTGCGAGCCTGGCTCAGGCTCGCAGCCCACGATGCAGATCTCCGGATTCCGTTCCTTCAGGAAACGCGAAGTCCCCATGATGGTGCCCGTCGTCCCCATGGAGCTGATGAAGTGCGTGATCCGCCCACCCGTCTGCTCCCATATCTCGGGGCCGGTGCCTTCGTAATGCGCGATTGGGTTGTCCGCATTGGCGAACTGATCGAGGATGATGCCACGCCCCTCGTCACGCATCCTCTCGGCGATGTCGCGCGCCATTTCCATGCCACCCGAGGCCGGAACCAGCACGAGTTCCGCACCAAAGGCGCGCATCGTCTGGCGGCGCTCAATGCTCTGATTCTCCGGCATGACCAGAATCATGCGATAGCCCCGCATGGCCGCTGCCATCGCGAGGGCGATGCCGGTGTTGCCGCTCGTCGCTTCGATCAGGGTATCGCCGGGCTTGATCACCCCGCGCGCTTCCGCACGCATCACCATCGAAAGTGCGGGGCGATCCTTGACCGAGCCGGCAGGGTTGTTTCCTTCCAGCTTGGCCAGGATCACATTGTTGCGTCCCGCGTTGATGCGCTTGAGACGCACCAGCGGCGTGTGCCCGACGTAATCTTCCAGCGTCCTGAATTCCATTTTTGCCCTGTCGAGTGGAGTTCGTCGGCGCGAGATCGCCCGACAGGCCCACCGGGTTCGCCGCGCTTCAAGGCGTCAGGTCGAACTCTTCGGTGCGCCGGGGTGGATAGGTTTCCCAGCCACCGCAGGCTGGGCATCGCCAATGGAACTGGCGCGCCTTGAAACCGCAAGCGTCGCAGCAATAGCGTGCGACCCGGCGGGTGTGGCCATGGATGAGTTGCTTGACGAGTTCGATGTCGCTGCGCTGCTCAGCAGGTGCCGCAAGGACCGCCGCCTCAAGCAGCTTGTCGAGCCCAAGCAGGGTCGGGTTGCGGCGCAATTCCTCGCGCACGAGTTCATACGCCGCCCTGGGCCCTTCACGCTCCAGTTCCCAATGGAAAAGCTCGTCGAGCAGATCGAGCGAGGGGTGCGCGGCAAGCCAGGCGCGCAGAAGCTGATGACCCTCGCCTAACCGCCCCAGCCTGCCGTAGGCGTCCATGATGCGCTCGGCAACCAGCGAGAGGTAGACGGGGCTCTGATTCTCGATACGCTTCCAGGCCTCGAGTGCCTCCGCATCCCGCCCCTGCGCGGCGTGGAGGTCGCCGAGCAGAATGCTCGCGCGCACGCTCTGTCGATTGACGGCGAAGGCGTCCTCGAGGTGGCGCCGAGCGTCCTCGAAACGCGAATTCGCCATGGCGTTTGCGGCGAGCTCGCAGTGGAAGTTCGCCATTTCGCTGCGCCACATCACGCCTTCATGCTCGGGCAGGGCCCGCGCGACTTCGATCGCTTTTGCCCAGTCCTTCTCCTGCTGGTAGATCTCGAGCAGGTAGCGCAGGGCGACGTCGTTTGCGCGCGTCTCGCGCAGGCGCAGAAAGGCCGCTTCCGCACGATCGAGCAGACCGGCCTTGAGGAAGTCCTGGCCGAGTTCGCCAAGCGCCTGCAGGCGGTGCTCCTCGCTGATGTCCTCGCGATCCACAAGCAACTGATGGATGCGTATCGCGCGGTCGGTCTCACCTCGGCGGCGAAAGAGGCTGCCGAGAGCGAAGTGAAGCTCGACCGTCTGCGGGTCGATGCGAACCGCCTCGACGAAGGCGTCGATCGCCTTGTCCGGCTGCTCGTTGAGCAGGAAGTTCAGCCCGCTTAGATAGGAGCGCGGTAGCGCTCGGGACTCCTGCACCACCTGGCGGATGTCGATCCGTGCCGCGAGCCAGCCGAGACCGAAGAACAGCGGCAGCGCAAGCAACCACCAGAGTTCGATTTCCATGCTGCGATCAGGGCACCGGTGTCTGGGCTTGTGCGCCGGAGACGACAACCTCGGTGGAAGCCTTCGAGCGCTCCGCCAGTTCGAGTTGGCGGCGCAGCCGGGAAATCTCGCGGCGCTGGCGCACGAGCGATGCAAGCGTTGCCGTCACACCCATCAAGGCGCCGGCCGCAAAGCTCACCAGAATCACGAATACGAGAGGCAGCTGCCACTGGTTGCCGAAGAAGAAGTTCAGCGTGACCAGATGGTCGTTCTTGATCGCGAACCCGAACAGCAGAAAGAACAGCAGCAGGCGGATGAACCAGATGATTGCGCGCATGGCCGGCATTATCCCCGAGCGATGAACAAAAAAGAAGGCGACCTCGGTCGCCCCTCATTATTGCCTGTAAAACCGATCGCCGCGCGGTCAATTTCCGCCGACGTCCACCCTTTCGCGCAATTCCTTGCCCGCCTTGAAGTGCGGAACGTATTTTTCCGGCACATGGACCTTCTCGCCGGATTTCGGATTGCGCCCCGTACGGGGCGGACGATAGTTCAGCGCAAAGCTACCAAACCCGCGGATTTCGATGCGATCACCGCGCGCAAGCGCATCGGTCATCGCATCGAGAATCATCTTGACCGCGTAATCGGCGTCCTTGGCGACCAGCTGGGGAAAACGCTCCGCCAGCCGGACGATCAGCTCCGATTTGGTCATGACCGGTCGGATTACTGCTTCTGCTCGTTCAGCTTGGCCTTGAGCAGAGCGCCCAGGTTGGTCGTACCCGCCGAAGCAGCACTCTCCGAAGCAAGCTTGTTCATGGCCTCGGACTGCTCCGCCTGATCCTTGGCGCGGATCGACAGGCTGATCGAGCGGCTCTTGCGATCGACGTTGATCACAAGGGCCTCGACCTCGTCACCTTCCTTAAGCATGGTGGTCAGGTCATCGACGCGGTGCGGAGCGGCTTCCGAAGCGCGCAGATAGCCCTCGACTTCGTCGCCCAGCGAGATCACTGCACCACGCGCCTCGACCGACTTCACCGTGCCGCGCACGAGGCTGTTCTTCTCGTGGGTGGCGATGAAGTTGGTGTAGGGGTCACCCTCGAGCTGCTTGATGCCAAGCGAGATGCGCTCGCGCTCGACGTCGATCGCCAGCACCACGGCCTCGACCTCGTCGCCCTTCTTGAACCTGCGCACGGCGTCTTCGCCGGACTCGCTCCAGGACAGGTCGGACAGGTGCACCAGACCATCGATGCCGCCTTCCAGGCCGATGAACACGCCGAAGTCGGTGATCGACTTGATCTGGCCGCGGACCTTGTCGCCCTTCTTGTGGTTGATGGCGAAATCGTCCCACGGGTTGGACATGCACTGCTTCATGCCCAGCGAGATGCGGCGGCGGTCCTCGTCGATCTCGAGGATCATCACCTCGACTTCGTCGCCCAGCTGGACGACCTTGGTCGGGTGGATGTTCTTGTTGGTCCAGTCCATTTCGGACACGTGGACCAAGCCCTCGATGCCCTGCTCGACTTCAACGAACGCGCCGTAGTCGGTGATGTTCGTGACCTTGCCGAACAGGCGGGTGCCCTGCGGGTAACGACGCGAGATGCCGACCCACGGGTCTTCGCCCAGCTGCTTGAGACCCAGCGAGACGCGGTTCTTCTCCTGGTCGAACTTGAGCACCTTGGCTTCGATCTCATCGCCGACCGACAGCACTTCGGACGGGTGACGGACACGGCGCCAGGCCAGGTCGGTGATGTGCAGCAGACCATCGATGCCGCCCAGGTCGACGAACGCACCGTAGTCGGTGATGTTCTTGACGATGCCCTTGATGACGGTGCCTTCCTTGAGGGTGGAGAGCAGCTTCTCGCGCTCTTCGCCCATCGACTCTTCCAGCACGGCGCGGCGCGACACAACCACGTTGTTGCGCTTGCGGTCGAGCTTGATGACCTTGAATTCGTATTCCTTGCCTTCGTACGGCGTGGTGTCCTTGACCGGACGCATGTCGACCAGCGAACCCGGCAGGAAGGCGCGGATGCTGTTGGTCATGACGGTCAGGCCACCCTTGACGCGACCGGTGATGACGCCCTTGACCAGGGTGCCGTCGTTGAGCGCCTTCTCGAGATCGTTCCAGGCGGCGATGCGCTTGGCCTTGTCACGCGACAGACGGGTTTCACCGAAACCATCTTCCAGGGCATCGATGGCGACGTGGACGAAATCACCGACGTTGGCCTCGAGTTCGCCGCGGTCGTTGCGGAACTCCTCGATGGGCACGTAGCTTTCGGACTTCAGACCGGCGTTGACGACGACGAAGTTCTGATCGATGCGCACGACTTCGGCGGTGATGACTTCACCGGCGCGCATTTCCTGGGTGGCAAGGCTTTCCTCGAAGAGGGCGGCAAAACTTTCTTCGAAGGCGGGGGTGGCGTTGGACATAAAGGGATGATTTCCGGCACCGCCGTGGGACGGCAAACATGGTTGGTTCAAGAAAAAAAGCGCCGGAGCCCACGCTCCCGCGCGTTTTCGTTCAACCGGCGGCCTATGCTTTCTCGGCGACGAGATCGAGCACGAAACCGACCGCTTGCTCGACATTCCGTTCGGTGGTGTCAAGCAGCACGGCATCCGGCAGCTTCATCAGGGGCGCGACAGGCCGGGTGGCGTCACGAGCGTCCCGTTCCTGCAGGTCCTTCAGAAGACTTTGCATATTAGCAGGCAATCCCTTTTCGATCAACTGCTTATAACGACGTTCGGCGCGTGCCTCGGCAGAAGCCGTCAGGAAGACCTTGAGACCGGCATCGGGGAAGATCACCGAGCCCATGTCGCGCCCTTCGGCGACCAGGCCAGGGGCCACGCGGTAGTCCCGCTGGCGGTCGAAGAGGGCTGCACGCACGGCGGGTAACGCAGCCACCCGGGAGGCCCCGACCGAGCAGGTTTCGGAGCGGATCGCATCGGTGACATCGCAGTCCGTCCCCTCGCCGAGCAACACCCGCCCTCCTTCGAAGCGCGCGGGCAGTCGCGCCGCAATCGAGGCCACTGCGGCTTCGTCCTCCAGCGCAACGCCTGCGCGCAGCGCGGCCAGCGCAACGAGGCGGTAGAGCGAGCCACTGTCGAGGTAGTGCCAGCCGAGCGCTTCCGCCACCCGTTCCGCGACCGTCCCCTTGCCCGATGCCGAAGGGCCGTCGATGGCCAGCACCGGCACCGGCCGGGCGACCTGCGCGAAGGCGTCGAAATAGCCCGGAAAGGTCTTGTTCACGCACTTCGGGTCGTTGATCCGCACGCGGCACCCGCCCAGGCTCACCAGCGAGAAGCACATCGCCATGCGGTGGTCGTCATAGGTGTCGATCGCTGCCGGCCGCACGCGCTGCGGGCGTTTCACCACCAGATGGTCAGCGCCCTCCTCCACCTCCGCACCCAGCTTGCGCAGCTCGGTCGCCATCGCGGCGATACGGTCGGTCTCCTTGACCCGCCAGCTCGCGATGTTGCGCAGCCGGCAAGGCCCGTCGGCAAACAGCGCAGCAACCGCCAGCGTCATCGCTGCGTCGGGGATATGGTTGAGGTCCAGGTCGAAGGCCTTCAGCACGCCTCCCTCGGGAGCCGCGGCCTCGATCCAGTTCTCGCCAAGGGTGATGCGCGCGCCGAGTTGCTCCAGCGCCTCGGCAAAACGCACGTCGCCCTGGATGCTGGACCGGCCCACGCCCTCGACCCGCACCGGCCCGCCACCGATGGCACCCGCGGCGAGGAAGTAGGACGCAGACGAGGCATCGCCTTCCACGAACACCGTACCCGGACTGCGGTAGCGCGCTCCGCCCGGCACCATGAAGCGTACCCAGCCTTGCTGCTCCACCTGCACACCGAAGCGCGCCATCAGCTCCAGCGTGATACGGATATAGGGTTTCGAGATCAACTCCCCGACCACCTCGATCGTGGTCTCGACACCCGTGAGCGGCAGCGCCATCAGCAGGGCGGTCAGGAACTGGCTGGACACATCGCCCCGCACCTTCACCACGCCGCCGGGGCGGATCTCCGCCGGCTTCAGATGCAGAGGTGGATAGCCTTCATTCGCAGTGCACTCGATGTCGGCGCCAAGTTGACGCAGCGCATCGACCAGGTCGCCGATCGGCCGTTCGTGCATGCGCGGCACCCCGGACAGGCGGTACTCGCCACCGGAGAGCGCCAGCGCGGCCGTCAGCGGCCGGAAGGCCGTGCCCGCATTGCCGAGAAAGAGGTCGCAACGCTTGGCCGGAAAAGCCCCGCCCACCCCGCGTACGCGATAGTTCAGGCTGTCACCGTCGCGCTGCCATTCGACCCCAAGGGCGCGCAGCGCTTCAAGCATGCGCTCCACGTCATCGGACAGCAGCAGATCGCGAATGTCCGTCTCACCTTCGGCGAGCGCAGCGAGCAGCAGCACACGGTTGGAGATACTCTTCGAGCCGGGCAGGCGAACCGTGCCTGCGGCACCCAGCATCGGGGGCAGATCGAGAAATTCCATCTTTACCTCAACAAGAAATCCTGCGTGCCTGCAATTCGGAGCACTCACACCCTCATTCGGCGTTGCGCACCGGTAGACCTTCGGCCCAGGCATTGCGAGCCGTGCGTGCCCGCTCGAATACCGCCTCCAGCGCGTCGCCATCGGACTCGACCAGCATCATGCGCAGGCGCCCAAGCTCGGCCAGGTAGGCATCGAGTTCCCCCAGCAGTGCAACACGGTTGGCGATGCAGATGTCCCGCCACATCTCCGGATGACTGCCGGCTATACGGGTGAAATCGCGAAAACCGCTGGCCGCATGCGAGAACAGCAGCGGCGCGTTGCTACGCCCCGCGAGATCATCGACCAGCCCGAAGGCCAGCAGGTGTGGCAGATGGCTGACCGCGGCAAAAACGCGATCGTGCTCCTGCGGCGTCATGCCGACGACCATCGCGCCACACGCCTCCCAGGCCGCGCGGACCTTCTCCACCGCGGCGGGCCGGCTCTCGGGCAGCGGCGTCAGCACGACCTTGCGCCCCATGTAGAGTTCTGCAAAGGCCGCTTCGACACCGCTCTTTTCCGCCCCTGCGATCGGGTGTGCCGGCACCACGTCGGGCAAGGCATCGCCCAGATGGCGCTCGATTGCAGCGACGACGTCACGCTTGGTGCTGCCGGCGTCAGTGACGATGGTGCCGGGTTGCAGATGCGGTGCCATCGCCGCCATCACACCATCCATCTGGCCGACCGGCGCAGCCAGCAGCACGATGTCCGCACCATCGAGCGCGCTCGCCCAGTCGTCGGCGATTTCGTCGATCACGCCCAGCGCCCGCGCACGCTCCAGAGGCTCACGCCGTCGACCGATGCCGACGATGCGCTCGACCGCCTGCGCCCGCCTCAATGCAAGCGCAAAAGATCCGCCAATGAGGCCGACGCCGCAGACGACGAGCTTGCCGATCAGAGCCATTCCGCCTCCGGTCAGGCGAGCGCCTGCTTGAGCGCCGCGATGAAGCGGGCGTTCTCTTCAGCCAGGCCGACCGAAACACGCAGCCACTGCGGCATGCCATAGGCGGCGATCGGCCGCACGATCACGCCCTGACGCAGCAACGCCTGATTGACGCCCACCGCGTCGCCGACCTTGAAGGTGACGAAGTTGCCCGCCGAGGGGATCCACTCGAGCCCCAACTCGCCGAACGCCGCGGTGAGTTGCGTCATGCCGCGGCGATTGACCTCGGCCGTGCGGGCGATGAACTCCTCATCGCCAAGCGCCGCCTCGGCCGCCGCCAGGCCCACCGACGACACGTTGAAAGGCTGGCGCACCCGGTTCATCAGATCGGCCACCGCGGGATGCGTCACGCCATAACCGACACGCAGGCCCGCCAGCCCGTATGCCTTGGAGAAGGTGCGCGACACGAGCAGATTGGGGAAGCGCGCCAGCCAGGCGATCGAGTCGTAGCGCTGTTCGGGCGCAAGATATTCGGTGTAGGCCTCATCCAGCACGACGAGCACGTGACGCGGGACGCCCTCGAGGAAGGCCTCGAGTTCAGCGCCGCCGAGGAAGGTGCCGGTGGGGTTGTTCGGGTTGGCGACGAAGACCACCCGGGTCTCGGGGCGGATCGCTGCGGCCATGGCGTCGAGGTCATGACCGAAATTCTTCGCCGCCACCTCGATGCCGCGCGCACCGCGCGCATTCGTGGCAAGCGGATACACGGCGAAGGCATGACGCGAATAGACCGCCGACAGCCCCGGCGCGAGAAAGGCCTGCGAAACGAGCTCGAGAATGTCGTTCGAACCGTTGCCGACCACCAGTTGCTCGGGCTGCACACCGAGCGTGCGGCACAGCGCATTCTTGAGTGCGAAGGCGCCCCCGTCCGGGTAGCGTGCCACATCGGATACGGCGGCAATCGCGGCTTCGCGCGCCCTCGGGCTCATGCCGAGCGGGTTCTCGTTGGAGGCGAGCTTGACGATGTCCGACTCGGCGATGCCCATCTCACGGGCAAGCTCCGAGATCGGCTTGCCGGGTTGATAGGCCATGATTGCACGGACATAGTCGGGGGCAAGGCTGGCAACGCTCATTGTCTTCTCCTGCTGAGGTTCGCGCGCTGGTCGCGAACCGGGTGGTGTCCGGATCCGGGTCGACTGCAGCGCCGGGGACGACGACGCCCCCGGGCAGGTTCAGATCGCCGCGACCGGGTAGGAACCGATGACCTTCACGAACGCGGCGCGTTCACCGAGTTCACTCAGTGCTGCAGCGACCGCAGGATCCTCGCGGTGGCCGTTGATGTCGGCGTAGAACACGTACTCCCACAGCCCGGAGCGCGCCGGGCGCGACTGCAGCTTGGTCATGTCCACTCCGTGACGTGCCATCGGCTCGAGCAAGCCGTGAATGGCCCCGGGGCGATTGGGCGACGAGAACACCAGCGATGTCCGGTCATGACCCGAAGGCCCTGCATCGTGATCTGCGATGACCAGGAAACGCGTGGTGTTGTTGGGGTCATCCTCGATATTGGGCGCGAGAATGTTGAGCCCATACAGCTGTGCCGCCGCTTCGCCGGCGATGGCGCAGGACTCGGAGTCCTCGGCGGCCATGCGCGCCGCCTCGGCGTTGCTCGCAACAGGAATGCGCGGGAGGTGCGGCAGGTTGCGGTTGAGCCACTCATGGCACTGCGCCAGCGACTGCGCGTGCGAATAGATGCGCCGCGCGGCGCCGATGCCGTCCGCGCGCGACATCAGCTGCTGGTGGATGCGCAGGCGCACCTCGCCGCAGACCTTGAGCGGATTGGCAAGCAGCAGGTCGAGCGTGCCACCGACGGCGCCCTCGGTGGAATTCTCCACCGGCACCACCCCGTAGTCGGCATTGCCGGCCTCGACCGCGCGGAAGACATCATCAATCGCCGCCATCGGCATGAAGTTGGGTGCGGAGCCGAAATGCTTGCGGCTCGCGCTCTCCGAGAACGTGCCGGCGGGGCCAAGGTAGGCCACGCGCAGCGGCTGCTCGAGCCCGAGGCACGCCGACATCACCTCGCGGAAGATGGTCTTCACCGCATCCGCGGACAGCGGACCGGGGTTGAGCTCGGCCAGGCGGCGCAACACCTGGGCCTCGCGCTCGGGGCGGTAGTACATCACCCCGCGCTTGATCTCGCCCACGCGCTGCGCGCAGCGCGCGCGCTCGGCGAGGCGGGCGAGGATCTCCTCGTCGATGCGGTCGATCTCGTTGCGCAGTTTCAGCAGTTCGTCGCTCATGCTCGGCCCGTGGCCCCTCCGGCTTGCATCCTGTTTTCGTTCCGTATTTCCGTGCGGCCCTGCCTGTGCCCACCCGACTTCAACCGCGGCGGGCGGCGAAATCGTGCATGAAGCGCACCAGGGCCTGCACGCCCTCGAGCGGCATCGCGTTGTAGATCGACGCGCGCATGCCGCCGACCGACTTGTGTCCCTTCAGCTGCACCAGCCCGGCGGCCTTCGATTCGGCGAGGAAGGCTTCGTTGAGCGCCTCGTCCTTCAGGAAGAAGGGCACGTTCATGCGCGAGCGGCAGGCCGGGTCGATGCGATTCTCGTAGAAATCGCTGGCGTCGAGGAAGTCGTACAGCAGCCTTGCCTTGGCGACGTTCTGTGCCTCGATCGCAGCCACCCCGCCCTGGCGCTTGAGCCACTGGAAGACAAGGCCGGCGATGTAGATACCGTAGGTGGGTGGAGTGTTGTACATCGAGCCGTTGTCCGCCACGGTCTTGAAGTCGAAGGCGGTGGGACAGTGCGGCATCGCCCGCCCGAGCAGGTCCTCGCGCACGATCACGATGGTCAGCCCCGCGGGGCCGATGTTCTTCTGCGCCCCACCGAAGATTAGGCCGTACTTCGACACGTCGATCACGCGCGACAGGATGTGCGAGGACATGTCCGCCACCACCGGCACCTCGCCGCGGCCGACCTGTGCGAGGTCGGGCTCGAAGGGATACTCGAGGCCACCGATGGTCTCGTTGGTGCAAGTGAACACGTAGGCGGGATCGGCGGAAAGCTTCCACTCCGCTATCGCGGGCACGGTCGTGAAGCCACCCGCCTCAGACGACGCGGCGATGTTCACCTCTGCGTACTTGCGCGCCTCCTTCTGCGACTTCTGCGACCACGCGCCGGTGACCACGTAATCGGCCACGCGCTTGTCGCCCATCAGGTTCATCGGGATGATCGCGTTCTCCGCGATCGCCCCGCCCTGCATGAAGAGGACACGGTAGTTGGCCGGCACCGCAAGCAGCTCGCGCAGGTCGGCCTCCGCCTGCGCAGCAATGGCGGTGAACTCCTTGCCGCGATGGCTCATCTCCATCACGCCCATGCCGGCGCCATGCCAGTCCAGCATCTCTGCGGCGGCCTGACGCAACACTTCTTCAGGCAGCGCCGCAGGGCCGGCGCTGAAGTTCCACACGCGGCTCATCAGGCCTCTCCTTCGTCTCCGGCCGCCGGGGATCCACCCTCGCCCGACGCGGGGTTCGAACCCGCGTCACCTGCAGCCTCGTCATCCTCTTCGGCGCCGTCACCGTTGACACGCATGCTCTCGTCGGACTCCGACTCGGCCACCTTCTCCACGCTCGCGAGGTACGTGCCGTCGTCGAGGTTGATCAGCGTCACGCCCTGGGTCGAGCGCCCCATCTCACGGATGCTCTCCACGCCTGTGCGAATCAGCACTCCACCGGTGGAGATCAGCATGATCTCGTCGCTTGGCTCGACCAGCACCGCAGCGACCAGCTTGCCATTGCGATCACTGGTCTGGATCGCGATCATGCCCTTGGTGCCACGGCCGTGGCGGGTATACTCGGCGACCGGCGTGCGCTTGCCGAAACCGTTCTCGGTCGCGGTCAGCACCGACTGCGACTCATCCTTGGCCACCAGCATGGCGATCACGGCCTGGCCGTCCTCGAGCATCATGCCGCGTACGCCGCGTGCCTCGCGTCCCATCGGGCGCACGTCGGTCTCTGCGAAGCGCACGGCCTTGCCGGCGTCGGAGAAGAGCATCACGTCGCACTGGCCGTCGGTGATGGCCACGCCAATCAGGTGGTCGCCGTCATCCAGGTTGACCGCGATGATTCCGGCCTTGCGCGGGTTGGAGAACGCGGTCAGTGCGGTTTTCTTGACCGTACCTTCCGAAGTCGCCATGAACACGAAGTGCTCTTCGTCGAACTCCTTGATCGGCAGCACCGCGGTGATCTTCTCACCTTCGAGCAGCGGGAAGAGGTTCACGATGGGCTTGCCACGCGAGTTGCGCGTGCCCTCGGGCACCTCGTATACCTTGAGCCAGTAGCAACGGCCGCGGCTGGAGAAGCAAAGCACGGTGTCGTGCGTGTTGGCGACGAAGAGGTGGTCGATGAAGTCCTCGTCCTTCATCGAGGTGGCCTGCTTGCCGCGGCCGCCACGGCGCTGGGCGCGGTAGTCGGCGAGCGGCTGGCGCTTGAAGTACCCGGTGTGCGACAGGGTGACGACCATGTCTTCCGGCGTGATCAGATCCTCGATGTTGATCTCGGCGGTGTTCATCACCAGCTCGGAGCGGCGAGGATCGCCAAACTGGTTGCGCACCGCGGTGAGCTCCTCGACGATGATCGCGGTGATGCGCTCAGGGCGGGCGAGGATATCGAGCAGGTCGGTGATGACGTCCATGACCTCGCGGTATTCGCCGACGATCTTGTCCTGCTCGAGGCCGGTGAGGCGCTGCAGGCGCAGCTCGAGGATGGCCTGGGCCTGGGTCTCGGACAGGCGATAGCCCTGTGCCTGCAGCCCGTATTGCGGATCGAGCCCTTCCGGGCGGTAGCTGTCGGCGAGCGCGCGCGACAGCATCTCTTCGACCAGCGCCGAGCGCCACTCGCGCGCCATCAGCCCGCGCTTGGCGTCCGCGGGCGTGGGTGCGGCCTTGATGAGAGCGATGATCTCGTCGACGTTGGACAGCGCCACCGCAAGGCCTTCGAGGACGTGACCCCGGTCGCGCGCCTTCTTCAGCTCGAAGATGGTGCGGCGGGTGACGACCTCGCGCCGGTGCTCGAGGAAGCACACCAGCATCTGCTTGAGGTTCAGCAGGCGCGGCTTGCCGTCCACCAGCGCCACCATGTTCATGCCGAAGCTGTCCTGCAGCTGGGTGTGCTTGAAGAGCTTATTGAGCACCACCTCGGGCATCTCGCCGCGCTTCAACTCGATGACGAGGCGCATGCCCGACTTGTCGGACTCGTCGCGGATCTCGCTGATGCCCTCGATCTTCTTCTCGTTGACCAGCTCGGCCATGCGCTCCTGCAGGGTGCGCTTGTTCACCTGGTAAGGCAGCTCGTCGACGATGATCGCCTGGCGATCGGTTTTGCCGATCGGCTCGAAGTGGGTACGGGCGCGCATGATCACGCGCCCACGGCCAGTGCGGTAGCCCTCGCGCACGCCATGCAGGCCATAGATCAGACCGGCGGTCGGAAAGTCCGGCGCCTGGATGATGTCGATCAGCGCCTCGATGTCTGTGTCGGGCTCGGCGAGCAGCTTCAGGCAGGCCTCGACCACCTCGCCCAGGTTGTGCGGCGGAATGTTGGTCGCCATGCCCACCGCGATTCCGCTCGAACCATTGATGAGCAGATTGGGGATGCGGGTGGGCAGAACCAGCGGCTCCCTCTCGGAACCATCGTAGTTCGGGCCGAAGTCGACCGTTTCCTTTTCGATGTCGGCCAGCAGCTCGTGACCGATGCGCGCCATGCGGATTTCGGTGTAACGCATCGCCGCCGCGTTGTCGCCATCGACGGAGCCGAAGTTGCCCTGACCATCGACCAGCATGTAGCGCAGCGAAAAGTCCTGCGCCATGCGCACGATGGTGTCGTACACCGCGGTGTCGCCGTGCGGGTGGTACTTACCGATGACGTCGCCGACGATACGCGCAGACTTCTTGTACGCGCGATTCCAGTCGTTGGACAACTCGTGCATTGCGAACAGCACGCGCCGATGCACCGGCTTGAGGCCATCGCGCGCATCGGGCAGCGCACGCCCCACGATCACGCTCATCGCGTAATCGAGATAGGAGTGGCGCATCTCCTCTTCGAGGCTGATCGGCAGGGTTTCCTTGGCGAACTGGGTCATGCTTGCAGGCGGACGAGCCGCGAAAACCAAAACACGTGATCTTACCACGCACGGAGGGCATCAGCCGCCCTGCCCTGGCGCGGCAGAAGCGCCCTCCGGATGGCACACGGCAGCCCAAAGCTTCGGCCACCGATTTCTTGCTGGCAGCTCTTGAAATCCAGCGCGTCATCCCCAGCTACCGGACTGTTTCGGATCAACAGGGAGCACGACCGACATGCAGGACCCCAATCAGGCCAGCCCGAACACGACCGAGCACGAGCTCGCCCAGACCCAGGACACCCATGCCCAGTCAGGAGTGGAAGCTGGCCATGCCACACAGGACGCTTCCCCGGAACGCGGCATCGACAGCATGCCCGGCATCGAGGAAGCGCTGCGCCAAGCTGAACTGAAGGCTGCGGAGCACCACGACGCCTGGCTGCGCGCCAAGGCCGAGACCGAGAACGTGCGCCGCCGCGCGCAGGAGGACATCGTCAAGGCGGGCAAGTTCGCAGCCGAGAAGTTCGCCACCGCGATGCTGCCGGTCAAGGATAGCCTGGAGGCTGCGCTCGCCACGGAGAACCAGACCGTCGAAACCCTGCGTGAAGGCGTCGAGCTCACCCTGAAGCAACTGGTCGCGGCATTCGAGAGCGCCAGCCTTGCCGAGGAGAACCCCCTCGGCCAGAGGTTCGACCCGAACAAGCACCAGGCAATCAGCATGGTCGAGGCCGACGCCGAGGCCAACACGGTGGTGACTGTGCTGCAGAAGGGCTATCTACTCAGCGAGCGCGTGATCCGTCCCGCCATGGTGATGGTCTCGAAGGGCAAGAGCCAGTAGGCCTCGTCAGGTTTTTCGTGCGGCGCGCTTGAAAGCCGGGCAAGCCGCCCCATATTCGAAGCAGACTGGCGCACCCACCGCTGCGCGCCCCAGATACAGACTGAACAGACTAAAGAGGAACACTCATGGGCAAGATCATCGGCATCGACCTCGGCACCACCAACAGCTGCGTCTCCGTGATGGAAGGCGGCAAGCCGAAGGTCATCGAGAACTCCGAAGGCGCACGCACCACGCCTTCCATCGTCGCCTACGCAGAAGACGGCGAGATCCTGGTGGGCGCGCCGGCCAAGCGCCAGGCAGTCACCAACGCCAAGAACACCCTGTTCGCGATCAAGCGCCTCATCGGCCGTCGCTTCGAGGAGAAGGAAGTGCAGAAGGACATCGCGATGATGCCCTTCACGATCTCCAAGGCCGACAACGGCGACGCCTGGGTGGAAGTGCGCGGCAAGAAGATCGCGCCGCCGCAGGTGTCCGCCGAGATCCTGCGCAAGATGAAGAAGACCGCCGAGGACTACCTCGGCGAGGAAGTCACCGAGGCGGTCATCACCGTGCCGGCCTACTTCAACGACAGCCAGCGCCAGGCCACCAAGGACGCCGGCCGCATCGCCGGTCTGGAAGTCAAACGCATCATCAACGAGCCCACCGCCGCCGCGCTCGCCTTCGGCATGGACAAGAAGCCGGGCGACTCCAAGATCGCAGTGTATGACCTCGGCGGCGGCACCTTCGACATCTCGATCATCGAGATCGCCGATCTCGACGGCGAGCACCAGTTCGAAGTGCTGGCCACCAACGGCGACACCTTCCTGGGTGGCGAGGACTTCGACCAGCGCATCATCGACTACATCGTCACCGAGTTCAAAAAGGAACAGGGCGTCGATCTCAAGAACGACGTGCTCGCGCTGCAGCGCCTGAAGGAAGCCGCCGAGAAGGCCAAGATCGAGCTGTCCTCGGGCCAGCAGACCGAGATCAACCTGCCGTACATCACCGCCGACGCCTCGGGCCCCAAGCACCTCGCGATCAAGATCACCCGCGCCAAGTTCGAGTCGCTGGTGGAAGAGCTGATCGAGCGCTCGATCGAGCCCTGCCGCATCGCGCTGAAGGACGCCGGCCTCAAGGTGTCCGACATCGACGACGTGATCCTCGTCGGTGGCCAGACCCGCATGCCCAAGGTCATCGACAAGGTGAAGGAATTCTTCGGCAAGGAGCCGCGCCGTGACGTGAACCCGGACGAAGCCGTGGCAGTGGGCGCCTCCATCCAGGGCGGCGTGCTGCAGGGCGAAGTCAAGGATGTGCTGCTGCTAGACGTGACCCCGCTGTCGCTCGGCATCGAAACCCTGGGCGGCGTGATGACCAAGCTGATCCAGAAGAACACCACGATTCCGACCAAGGCCTCGCAGGTGTTCTCGACCGCCGACGACAACCAGTCGGCCGTGACCATCCACGTGCTGCAGGGCGAGCGCGAGATGGCCTCGGGCAACAAGAGCCTGGGCCAGTTCAACCTGTCGGACATCCCGCCGGCGCCGCGCGGCATGCCGCAGATCGAGGTCACCTTCGACATCGACGCCAACGGCATCCTGCACGTGTCGGCAAAGGACAAGGCCACCGGCAAGGAGAACAAGATCAAGATCCAGGCCAACTCCGGCCTGTCGGACGACGAGGTCGAGCGCATGGTACGCGACGCCGAAGCGCACGCCGAGGAAGACAAGAAGGCGCACGAGTTGGTCGACGCTCGCAACCAGTGCGACGCGCTGGTGCACTCGACCCGCAAGGCGCTGACCGAGTACGGCGACAAGCTCTCCGAGGACGAGAAGTCCAAGATCGAGGCCGCGATGAAGGACGCCGAAGAGGCGATCAAGAGCGGTGACAAGGACAGCATCGAGGCCAAGAGCCAGGCCTTGGCGATGGCCGCGCAGAAGCTCGGCGAGCAGATGTACGCCCAGGCCGAAGGCGGCGCCCAGCCGGGTGCCGGCGCAGGCGGCCAGCAGGCCGGCGGCAAGGCCGACGATGCCGATGTAGTGGATGCCGAATTCACCGAAGTGAAGGACAGGAAGTAATCGTCACTCTGGCGAATCCTTCGCGGCCGAGCCCCGCCGGAGCCCTGCTCCGGTGCCGGCTCGGCCTTTGCTTGAGACCAGACTGAGCGAAGCACCATGTCCAAAAGGGATTACTACGAAGTCCTCGGCGTCAACCGCGACGCGGGCGACGACGAGATCAAGAAGGCCTACCGCAAGCTGGCCATGAAGTACCACCCGGACCGCAATCCGGACAACAAGGAGGCGGAGGAGAAGTTCAAGGAGGCCAAGGAGGCCTACGAGATGCTCTCCGACCCGCAGAAGAAGGCCGCCTACGACCGCTACGGCCACGCCGGCGTGGATCCGTCCATGGGCGCGGGCCCCGGCGCACAGGGCTTCGAGGGTGGGTTTGCCGACGCCTTCGGCGACATCTTCGGCGACCTGTTCGGTGGCGGCGGACGCGGCGGGCGCTCGAACGTCTATCGCGGCGCCGACCTGCGCTACAACCTTGAGATCACGCTCGAAGAAGCCGCGCGCGGCGCCGAGAAGACGATCCGCATCCCCACCGTCGAGGAGTGCGGCACCTGCCACGGCAGCGGCGCCAAGCCCGGCACCCAGCCCAAGCCCTGCCCCACCTGCAACGGCCACGGCCAGGTTCGCGTGCAGCAGGGCTTCTTCTCGATCCAGCAAACCTGTCCGAAGTGCCACGGCAGCGGCAAGATCATCCCTGACCCCTGCCGCGACTGCGGCGGCGCCGGCCGAGTGAAGAAGCAGAAGACGCTAGAGGTGAAGATCCCCGCAGGCATCGACGAAGGCATGCGCCTGCGACACGCCGGGCATGGCGAGCCGGGCGTCAATGGTGGACCACCGGGCGATCTCTACGTCGAGATTCACATCCGCAAGCATGCCGTTTTCGAGCGCGACCATGACGATCTGCACTGCGAGATGCCGATCAGCATCAGCACTGCGGCGCTCGGCGGCGAGATCGAGATCCCCACGCTGGACGGCATGGCACGGCTCAAGATTCCGGCCGAGACGCAGAGCGGCAAAGTATTCCGCCTGCGCGGCAAGGGCATCAAGAACGTGCGTAGCCACGTGCATGGCGACCTGATGTGCCATGTCGTGGTCGAGACCCCGGTGAACCTGACCGAACGCCAGAAGGAGTTGCTGCGGGAGTTCGAAGAGATCTCCAGCGGCAATGCCGACCGCCACAACCCGAAGGCCAAGGGTTGGATGGACAAGGTGCGCGACTTCTTCGGCACCTGAGCGTCGGCACGTAAAACCGCCCCTGTCCACCGGGGCGGATGAAAGCGGCCCGCGATTCACACCGAATCGCGGGCCGCTTTCATTGCGCGTGGCCGGCGGAACGCTCCGGCCGCAGGAAGACGATCAGGCCAGGCCTTCCGCCTGGTCGGGCAGCCAAACCTGTTCACCGTTCGGGCGGTAGGCCAGCAGGTGGGCGACGATGCCACCCTGGATCGACATGAGCATGGTTTCGAGCGCCTTTTGCACCGTGTCGTCGCTCGGCTCGCGCCCCGCCTGGCCGCTCAGGCAGCCGACGAACATCATGTCCCAGCTCTGACCGGTGTGGCGCGACTCCTCGACCAGCTCCTCGAAGCTCTGCAGTTCTTCCGGACGCTTGTCGACATACATCACCGGCACCAGCGCACCACCCTCGCCCTGCTCAAAGCTGGCGCGCTGCTCGGGCGTGGCGTTCTCGGGGAGTTCGGCGCGCGTGAACACCAGCAGCAGGCGCTGCGGCTCGGGTTGCTTGCGGGCGGCGTCGAGCAGGCTCTGGAAGCCGGTGATGATCATGTGCAGGTTCCTTATGCAGTGCGTGTGCGGTGCGGTTTGTGCAGATGCGTTGCGGCGCTGGAACGCCGCCTCAGGCGCGGCGCCAGGTGGTTCCGCCGGGGCCATCCTCGAGGATGACGCCCGCCTCGGTCAGCGCAGCACGGATGCGGTCGGCCTCGGCAAAGTTCTTCGCCTTCTTGGCGGCGGTGCGCTCGGCGATCCTGACCTCGATCACTTCGGCATCCAGCCCGCCCGCGTCCGGCGCCCCCGCCTGAAGGAAAGCCTGCGGCGCGCGGCCGAGCAGGCCGAGCACGCCCGCAAGCGCCTTCAGCTGCACCGCAAGCGCCGGCGAGGCGCCACGGTTGAGCTCGTTGGCAAGCTCGAACAACACGGCCACCGCCTCGGCAGTGTTGAAATCGTCGTCCATCGCAGCGCGGAAGCGCTTGGCGTGCGGCTCGTTCCAGTCGACCACGGCATCACCGTGCGCCGGCACGTTCTTCAAGGCGGTGTACAGGCGGGTGAGCGCGTTGCGGGCGTCTTCCAGGTGGGCGTCGGAATAGTTGAGCGCACTGCGATAGTGCGCCCGCAGGATGAAGAAGCGCACCACCTCGGGGTCGTACTTCTGCAGCACCTCGCGGATGGTGAAGAAGTTGCCGAGCGACTTCGACATCTTCTCGTCGTCGACGCGTACGAAGCCGTTGTGCATCCAGTAATTGACGAAGGCGTGACCATGCGCGCCTTCCGACTGTGCGATTTCGTTCTCATGGTGGGGAAACTGCAGGTCCATGCCGCCACCGTGGATGTCGAAGTGGTCGCCGAGCAGGTCCGAGCTCATCGCCGAGCACTCGATGTGCCAGCCGGGACGCCCCTCGCCCCAGGGCGAAGCCCACTTTACCTCCCCAGGCTCCTCGGTCTTGGCATGCTTCCACAACACGAAATCGAGTGGATCATTCTTGTCCTGCGCCACGTCCACGCGCTCGCCGGCGCGCAGTTCGTCGAGCGACTTGCCCGACAGCTTGCCGTAGCCGTCGAATTTGCGCACCGCGTAGCACACGTCGCGGTTCGCCGCGACGTAGGCGAGGCCCTTCTGCTCCAGGCGCGAGATCAGCGACTGCATCTGCGCAACGTAGTCCGTGGCGCGCGGCTCGTGCTCGGGGCGCAGAACGCCGAGCGCGTCTGCATCCTCATGCATTGCGGCGATGAAGCGGTCGGTGAGCTGGCGGATGCTCTCGCCGTTCTCCTGCGCGCGGCGGATGATCTTGTCGTCGATGTCGGTGATGTTGCGCACGTAAGTGACGTCCAGGCCACTTGCCCGCAGCCAGCGTGCCACCATGTCGAACACCACCATCACCCGCGCATGGCCGAGGTGACAGAAGTCATACACCGTCATGCCGCACACGTACATGCGGACCTTTCCGGGTTCGATGGGCTTGAAGACTTCCTTACTGCGCGAGAGCGTGTTGTAGATCGAGAGCATCGGTCCGGACGACAGAAGAGTACGGTGGTCGGAAGGTCGGGTACCAGCGCGGCGCCCCGCTGCGTGAGGGGCGCGCGATTGTGGGGGTGTGGGCTTGTTGCTAGAATTCCGCCTCGTTCCCGAACGCGGCCCCACCCTGGCAAGCGCGCGAGTATAGCACGCGCGCAAAAGCCTTCTCCTCACGCCGCAAGGGCGCAGCATCCGGTGCATGCGCCCTCCAGCCCCCGGAGGTTCCATGAAGAAATACCTGTTCGCCCTCGCCGCTTCCGCCACCCTGACCATGCCCGCCCTTGCGGCCAACCCGATGGTCGAGATGAAGACCAATCAGGGCGAAATCGTCGTCGAACTCTACGCGGACAAGGCGCCGAAATCCGCCGAGAACTTCGTGCAGTACGTGAAGGACGGCTTCTACGACGGCACCGTCTTCCACCGCGTGATCGACGGCTTCATGATCCAGGGCGGCGGGTTCGACGCACAGATGAACCAGAAGGCCACCCGCGCTCCGATCGAGAACGAGGCGAAGAACGGCCTGCGCAACGAACCCGGCACGCTGGCGATGGCGCGCACCTCCGACCCGCACTCGGCCACCGCGCAGTTCTTCATCAACCTCAAGCCCAACACCTTCCTCGACTACCCGTCCCGAGACGGCTGGGGATATGCCGTGTTTGGCAAGGTCGTCCGCGGCATGGACGTGGTGGAGAAGATCGGCAAACTGGCCACCGGCAACCTCGGCATGCACCAGAACGTGCCACTCGAGCCGGTAGTCGTGGAGAGCGCCCGCCTGCTCGAAACCCCCGCCCCGGCCAGCAAGGCCAGCAAGTAGGCATCGACCTGCCCCGACGCCCGGCACCCTGGGTGCCGGGACGACACGCGAATCACCCCAGGAGAGCATCACATGGCAGTCAAACTGCACACCAACCATGGCGTCATCACCCTCGAACTCGACGCCGAGAAAGCCCCGGCTACCGTGGCCAACTTCCTCGCCTACGTCGAATCCGGCCACTACGACAACACGATCTTCCACCGCGTCATCGACGGCTTCATGATCCAGGGCGGCGGCTTCGAGCCGGGCATGACCCAGAAGCCCACCGGCGAACAGATCAAGAATGAAGCCGACAACGGCCTCAAGAACGAGCGCGGCACGATCGCGATGGCGCGCACACAGGCCCCGCACTCGGCCACGGCACAGTTCTTCATCAACGTCGCCGACAACGAATTCCTCAACTACCGCTCGCCCGACCTGCAAGGCTGGGGTTACTGCGTGTTCGGCCGTGTCACCGAAGGGCTGGACGTGGTGGACGCCATCCGCAAGGTCAAGACCGGCTCGAGCGGCTTCCACCAGGACGTGCCGAAAGAGGACGTGGTCATCGAGCGCGCCGAAGTCGTCTGATCGTGCCCACCCGCGAACGCGCACCCGGTACCCCCGCCCAAAAGGACGGGGGTACCGCAGCAATGCCGGAAGCCGCCCGCGCGGCACTTCCGGCATTGTTCATTTCCGACCTGCACCTGAACGAGGACGAACCGGCCAACGTCTCCGCCTTCCTCTCTTTCCTGCGGGGGCCAGCGCGCGAGGCCGCTAGCCTCTTCATCCTCGGCGACCTGTTCGAATACTGGGCGGGCGACGACGACCTGGAGACCCCTTTCAACGCCCGCATCGCCGCAGCGGTCCGGGCACTCGTCGACCGGGGAACTGCGGTCTTCTTCATGACCGGCAATCGCGATCTCCTCGCAGGCCCGAGGTTCGCCGCCGCGATCGGCGCCACTCTGCTCAACGACCCTGCCCGTGTGCGCTTCGGGACCGGAGCGCAAGCCCCGACGCTGCTGCTCGCCCACGGCGACGCGCTGTGCACGGACGATCTAGCCTACCAGGCCTTCCGCAGGCAGGTGCGCGACCCTGGGTGGCAAGCTGGCTTTCTCGCTCAGCCGCTGGCTGCGCGCAAGACCTTCATCGCCGGTCTGCGGCAGAAGAGCGAGGCGGCGAAGGCTGACAAGTCCTTGGAGATCATGGACGTCAATGCGGACGCCGTCGCGGCCTTGCTGCGCCAACACGGGTTCCCGGTGCTGGTGCACGGCCATACCCACCGCCCCGACACTCACCGCTTCACGCTCGACGGCCATCCCTGCGAGCGGCGGGTGCTCCCCGACTGGCGCGGCGAGGCCTGCTGGCTGCACTACGACGGCAGTTCGTTCACCGCAGCATCGACCGCTGCCGGCTGAGGCGGCGCCGGGAGAGGCTGTTCGGCCAGATGCTCGGGCGGCTCCCACAGCGAGCGGTAGGTGGCACTGTAATCGAGCACTTTCTCGGACATGCTGGCAACGTGGTTGGGTGGCCGTGGCGCCCGCACCGGCCCGATCGCCGAGTAGCCCAGCCCGGCACGCCCGTCTTTCACCTGCAACCCTACCAGATACAGGATGGTCGGCAGCATGTCGAAGTGGGTGACTTCCCGGGTATTCGCCGCAAGCTTGGCATCGTTCGAGATCAGCAGGTTGAACACACGGCGTTCGGGATTGCGCACCAGCTTCTGATAAGAGGAATTGCCCATCGCCAGGTGGTCGCCCTGCACCACGATCGCGACGCGATCAAGCCAGCCACGGGCAATGATGTACTCCACGAACTCGGCCACCAGATCCGCGGTGCACTCAACGACCCCTTCGAAGCCCTCGTGGCCGCGGCGCGCGCATTCCGGCGACAGGTGACCATAGGGGTGATGAGTATCGATGGTCAGCACGGTGAGATTGAAGGGCTGCTTCGACTTCATCAGCAGCCCGAGCTCCGCGCGGGCGCGGCGGAACAACGCATCGTCCCGCAGCCCCCAGCCGCTCATCCCGGCCGGCGGCTCGCCCGCCTCGATCCACTCCTCCCGTCCCATCACGCGGTGGTAGCGATGGTCGTGAAAAAACTTGCCGACCCCCGCGAAGGCTAGGCTAGAGCCATTCAGGAACACGTTGCGGTAGCCCTCTGCGGCAAGGAGATCGCCCAGGCAGCGCGCACGCGGCAGGTAGCGCTCAACCTTCTCGCCCTGAACGTTGCCGCCGAACATCGCGATCGATTTCAGGGGAACGCCGCACTGGGTCGAGACGAGGCTGGCGATCGTGAAGTGCGCTCCCATCAACTCGCGATAGCTGTCGAAGGAGACCACGCCCGGTCGGGACTTCAGCGCGTTCAGTCGGTGCAGCAGGTCGTGGCCGAACAGGGCCGGATCGGAATAGCTCGTCTCCAGGCTTTCGACATAGATCAGCACCAGGCTCTTGGGCTGCTTGCCCACCCGCTGCAGCGTTGCACGGCCAGGATCCACATAGGCTTCGGCGAAGTAATCATCCCCGAAGTAGCCGCGCACATAGCGCGCTACCGAGAAACTGTCCACGAAGAAGGCAACCCCCGCACCCAGCACCATCAGCGGGACGATGCGCGGCACGGTGTGGTGCGCTGCCCACCTCAAGGCCACCGCAAGCGCCCGGCCGGCACGACGCAGCCAGGGCCGCGGCCAGGCATCGGGATGCCCGCGCAGATGACGCAGCCAACCGTCCACGCCCCACAGCAGCACTGCGAGCGCGGCCGGCAAGGCCAACGCCCGCCACAGGAAGCGGCGAATGAGCTCGGGATCGCTGCTCAGCACGCCTTCGGAGCCGAAGCGGAGGTGATACAGGATCTGGTCGATGCTGACGCGACCGAACTCGTCCGTCAGCCATCTCGGCACCGCATAGAGCATACATCCAGCCAGAATGGCCAGAAACCTGAGCAGTCTTCCAACGCGCATGCCGACACCGCCATTGCGAATCCCGGCGTACACGGAACGGTACGCTCGTCACGGGGACGCAATGGTAATGCAACTTCACCGCAACAAAACAGTAACCTTTCGCTGAAGCGTCTCCGTTTGTTGCATGCAGGGCGCTCTCAACGCTTCAGGCCGCGCGCGAGGTCTTCCTTCAGGTCGTCCACGTCCTCGAGACCGACCGCCACCCGCAGCAGCCCGTCGCCAATCCCCGACGCGGCGCGTGCCTCGGGCGAGATCCGCCCATGCGTGGTCGTCGCGGGATGGGTGATCGTGGTCTTGGTGTCGCCGAGGTTGGCCGTAATGGAGATCAAACGGGTGTTGTCGATGACGCGCCAGGCGGCTTCACGCCCACCCGCCACCTCGAAACTGACGACCGCCCCGCCCGCCTTCTGCTGTCGCATCGCGAGTGCATGCTGCGGATGGGACGGCAGGCCCGGATAGAAGACGCGGGTCACGCCGGGCTGCGCCTCGAGCCAGCCTGCAAGCTCCAGCGCGCTCGCGCACTGCGCCTGCATGCGGATGCGCAGCGTCTCCAGTCCTTTCAGAATCACCCAGGCATTGAACGGGGACAGCGTCGGCCCGGCGGTGCGCAGAAACTTGAACACTTCGTCAGTGACCGTCTTGCGTCCCGCGACCGCCCCGCCCAGCACCCTGCCCTGCCCGTCCAGGTACTTCGTGGCCGAGTGCACGACGACATCGGCGCCCAGCGCCAGCGGACGCTGCAGCACCGGCGTGCAGAAGCAGTTATCCACGGCGAGCAGCGCCCCCGCCTCATGCGCCACGCCCGCCACCGCAGCGATGTCCACCACTTCGGTAAGCGGATTCGAGGGGGTTTCGACGAAGAACAGCTTCGTCCGCGGGCGCACCGCATCCCGATAGGCCTGCAGGTCCGTGGCCGGCACGAAGGTGGTTTCGATGCCGAACCTGGACAGGATGTTGCCGAACAGCTGCTGCGTGGCGCCGAAGAGTCCATTCGACGCCACGATGTGGTCACCCGCCTGCAACAGCGCCATCACCAGCGACATGATCGCCGACATGCCCGACGCGGTGGCGACGCAGGCTTCCGCACCTTCGAGCGCGGCGAGCCGCGTCTGCATCGCAGTGACGGTCGGGTTGGAGAAGCGCGCATAGACGTAGCCCTCCTCCGCGCCGGAGAAGCAGGCTGCCGCCTGCTCCGCGCTCTCGAACACGAAGCTGGAGGTCAGGTACATCGCCTCGCCATGCTCGCGGAACTGCGTGCGTTCGATGCCGGCACGGACAGCCAGGGTGTCGGGGCGAAGGGATGCGGGATCGAAATTGCTCATCAAGGTCTTCCGTACCATGGGGGGCAGGCTCAGCCCTCATTCTCGCCAGCGAGGTTCAGGTCAAGCTGGCCATCGTCCGCTTCGTCGTGGCCGTCTTGCTTGGCGGGCTTGAGCTCGCCACGCTGGTTCTCCACCCCGTTCAGGTACTCCGCGGTAATGTCGCCCGTGACGTACTGGCCATCGAAGCACGAAGTCTCGAAGAAGCTGAGCGAGGGGTTCAGCGCACGCACTGAAGCCTTCAGATCGTCCAGATCCTGGTAGATCAGCCCGTCCGCACCGATCTCGCGGCAGATCTCGTCCTCGCTGCGATCACTGGCAATCAACTCGCCCCGCGTCGGCATATCAATGCCATAGACGTTCGCGTGCCGCACCGGGGGCGCGGCGGAGGCGAGGTATACCTTCGTCGCACCGGCTTCGCGCGCCATATTCACGATTTCCTTGCTCGTGGTGCCACGCACGATCGAGTCGTCCACCAGCAGCACGCTCTTGCCCCGGAATTCCTGATGGATGGTGTTGAGCTTCTGCCGCACCGATTTCTTGCGCGTGGATTGGCCGGGCATGATGAAGGTCCGCCCGATATAGCGGTTCTTGACGAAGCCCTCGCGGAACGGCAGGCCGAGCCGGTGCGCCATCTGCATGGCAGAGGGGCGGCTGGAGTCCGGAATCGGGATGACCACGTCGATGTGCACATTCGGCATCGTGCGCTTCATGCGATCGGCAAGAAACTCGCCCATCTTCATGCGCGATTCATACACCGAGACGCCATCGATGATGGAGTCCGGACGCGCCAGATAAACGTATTCGAACATGCACGGGGCGTGCACCGTCTTGCTCGCGCACTGCCGGCTGTGGAAATTGCCATCCACATCCACCAGCACCGCCTCCCCCGGCTCCACGTCGCGCAGCAGCTTGAACCCGAGGACGTCGAGGGCGACCGACTCGGATGCCACCAGCCATTCCGCCCGCGCCCCGGTGTCGTTGCGCCCCACTACGAGCGGACGGATGCCGAAGGGGTCGCGGAAGGCGAGCAGCCCGTAGCCAGCGATCATCACGACCACCGCATAGGCACCGCGGCAGCGGCGATGCACGCCCGCCACCGCGCGGAAGATTGCGTCCTCGTCGAGCTTGAGGCCGTTGCAGGCTGCCTGAAGCTCATGGGCAAGCACGTTGAGCAGAACCTCGGAATCGCTGCTGGTGTTGATGTGTCGCAGGTCCGACAGGAACATCTCGCGCTTGAGCGATTCCGAATTGGTGAGATTGCCGTTGTGCGCGAGTAACAGGCCGAAGGGCGAATTCACGTAGAAGGGCTGGGCTTCTGCTGCGTTGTAGGCCGAGCCGGCGGTCGGGTAGCGCACATGGCCGATACCCCAGTTGCCCATCAGGTTGCGCATGTTGCGCGTGCGGAACACGTCGCGCACCAGTCCGGACCCCTTGTGCATGTGGAAGCGCCCGCCCTCCGAGGTAGCGATGCCGGCCGCGTCCTGACCGCGGTGCTGGAGAACCTGCAGGCCATCGTAGAGCAGTTGGTTGACGGGGGAGGTGGCAACGACACCGAGAATTCCGCACATGGAAGTAACGCCTATCTGAATCGAATTTTTTCGGCCACCACATCGGGTAGCCAGGGTTTGGTAGCGATCACCACTGACTCCAGCGGCGGCGCAAAAAGCGACTGTGCCCACCAGGGCTCGCGCGACACCCCGGCAAGACCGCCGATCAGGACCACAACGAGGGCGATCGCGAGTCCGCGCGCGATGCCGAACAATGCGCCGAAGAAGCGGTCGGTGGGCCCCAGCCCGGCGGCCCGCAATAGCTCGCGCAACAGGTAACGCAGCAGCGCCACCAGAATCAGCACGCCGACCACGACCAGCGCCCCCCCGGCGACCTGACGCCACATCGGCTCGAGGATGAGACCCTCGAAAACGCTGGCGGCCTGTTCGTTATAGCGCCAGGCGGCAAACAATGCAGCAACCCAGGCCAGCACCGCCATGACCTCGCTGACCAGCCCGCGCCACATTCCGATCGCAGCGGAGAACGCGAGCATGCCCAGGAAGACGTAATCGAATGCCGTCATCGGGTCCCGTTCAGCGCGCCTGCAGCACGGCCTGGTGCCCTGCAGCCTTGAGGCGTCCGACCACCTTGTCCGCGGCTTCACGGCCTGCGATCGGCCCCACGCGCACGCGCGTCACCTGGCCCGCCGGCTCGGTGTAGGCCGAGAAGCCCTTTGCCTTGAGTTCGTCTACGAGCTTCGCAGCCTTGGCCGCATCACTGAAGGCCCCGACCTGGACCACAAAGGATTCGCTGCGCGGGGGTACCGGCTCGCCCGCCAGGATCGCCCGCACACGTGCCTCTTCCTCTGCCGAGCGCGCGGGCGCAGCCAGTCGTGGTGCCTCGGGAACGACCACAGCCTTCGGCGGCGTCGGCCCTGCGGCAGGAGGCTTCGCAGGCGCGGGCGCCTCGGGCGCCGGTGCCGCAACGGGCGGCGGTGCAGATTCGGCGGTGGCGACGCCATCATCCTCGGGCACCGGCACGACCGTCGCCACGCCTCCGTCATTTCCCGGTGCGGGCTGCGGTGCCGGCGACGGCAACGCGGCGACCTTGTCCCGGTCGGGGATGGTGATCTGGATGTCCTGCATCGACGGATGCGGCTCCTGATCCATCATCACCGGCAGCACCACGGCAGCAAGCAAGGCGAGCGCGATTGCACCCACCAGCCTGCGCCTCGCCCGCTTCTTGATCTCCAGGTTTTCTGCGTCGCTCACGCCAGCCCTCACGCGCGCCTTGCAGCCTTCAGGGCCGCGAGCGCATCCGCTACCGTCAGGAAGGATCCAAAGACCACGATTCTATCATCGTCGGCAACCTCTCCCTGTGCCGCCGCGAGCGCTTCGATGGGCGAACCATAACAGGCGATATCGCCCTTGCCACCCGCTGCACGCACACGCGCGGCGAGCGCTTCGGCCGACAGCCCGCGCCCCCCGGGCAAGGACGCCAGCCGCCAGTGGTCCACACGCCCGGCCATCAGCGACACGACGCCTTCGATGTCCTTGTCGTTGAGCATCCCGAGCACCGCCCAGGTCTCGGGATAGAAGCCCATGTTGCCGAGATTGTCGGCGAGCACGCCCGCCGCCTGCGGGTTGTGTGCGACATCGAGCACAATGGCGGGCCGACCCGCGAGTACCTGGAAGCGCCCCGGAACGTCGACCAGCATCAGCCCCTGACGAACATGTTGCATGGACACCGGCAGCCGGTCGCGCAGGGTCTCGAGCACGGTCATCACCGCCGCGGCGTTGAGCAACTGGTTGGCCCCCCGCAAGGCCGGATAGGCCATACCACCCCGTTTGACGAGCGCACCTTGCGCCGGCGGTTCGGCATAGCGCCAATACCCCCACTGCTGGCGGTCGCCACCGAAACCGAAATCGCGTCCACTGATCCACAGCGCCGCACCGATCGCTGCGGCGTGCTCGACCAGCGTGACCGGGGGCTGGGGATCACCACACACCGCAGGACGGCCGGCGCGGAAGATCCCAGCCTTCTCGAAACCGATCGCCTCGCGCGTGTCGCCAAGATAGTCCATGTGGTCCATGGCGATGCTGGTGACGAGCGCACAGTCGGGCTCGAACACATTGACCGCGTCCAGACGCCCCCCGAGGCCCACCTCAAGGATCACCACGTCCAGTGCAGCGTCCGCAAAGACCTGCCAGGCCGCAAGCGTACCGTGCTCGAAATAGGTCAGCACGGTGTCGCCACGTGCCACCTCCACCGCCGCGAAGGCACGCACCAGGGCGCTGTCGTCGGCCTCGCGCCCGTCCACCCTCACGCGCTCGTTGTAGCGCAGCAAGTGCGGCGAGGTATAGCAGCCCACGCGATAGCCTGCGGCGAGCAGGATGCTCTCGAGCATCGCGCAGCAGGAGCCCTTGCCGTTGGTGCCCCCCACCGTGATGAGGACCGCATCGCTCTCGGCCGCCATGCGGTCACGAACCGCAGCGACCCGCTCCAGGCCGAGCTCGATACGCTGGCCGTGGCGCTGCTCGAGCAGCGCGAGCCAAGCGCCGAGACTGTCCGGGAGATTCGGACGATCGTGCTCAGCGGACATCAGTCGGCAACCACGTCCGCAGGCTGCCGGTTCAGCATCGCAAGCAGCGTGGCGAGTTGCTCACGCATCTCGCGACGATCGACGATGAGATCGATGGCCCCCTTCTCCAGCAGGAACTCGGCACGCTGGAAGCCCTCGGGCAGCGTCTCGCGCACGGTCTGCTCGATCACGCGCGGGCCGGCAAAACCGATCAGGGCATTGGGTTCGGCGATCACCACGTCCCCCATGAAGGCGAAGCTCGCCGACACACCGCCCATGGTCGGGTCGGTCAGCACGGTCACGAAGGGCAGCCGGCGATCAGCCAGGCGGGTGACCGAGGCGGTCGTCTTGGCCATCTGCATCAGCGAAAGCAGGCCTTCCTGCATGCGTGCCCCCCCCGAAGCGGTGATACAGATGAAGGGCAGCCGTTCCTCGTAGGCCACCTTCGCACCCCGCACGAAGCGCTCCCCAACGACCGAGCCCATCGAACCGCCGAGGAACTCGAACTCGAAGCAGGCGACCACGACCGGAACGCTCTTGATTGCACCCTTCATCACCACCATGGCGTCGGCCTCGCCGGTGTCGGCAGTTGCTGCCGACAGGCGGTCGGGGTACTTGCGCGAATCCTTGAACTTGAGCGCATCGACCGGCGTGACCTCGGCGCCGATCTCGCTGCGTCCGTCGGCGTCGAGCAGAACATCGAGGCGACGGCGCGCGCGCAGGCGGTGGTGGTGGCCACACTTGGGGCACACACCAAGGTTGCCGTCGAGATCGGTGCGATACAGCACCGACTCGCAGCCCTCGCATTTGCTCCACAGGCCTTCAGGAATGGACTTATTGCGCGCGGAGGCATCGCCGCGCTTGATCTTCGGTGGCAGCAGCTTCTGCAACCAGCTCATGTTCAGGCTCCTTTGTCCGCAACGAGGGCATCGAGCGCGACGCGAATGTCGCGCATGAAGGCGGTCACACGCTCGACCTCGGCCCCGGGGTGGTTTTCGATTTCCTCGATGATGCGGCTGCCGATCACCACCGCATCCGCCACCGCACCGACGCGCTGCGCGCTCTCGGCATCGCGGATGCCGAAGCCCACGCCCACCGGCATGCCGACCGCGGCGCGGATCTGCGGAATGCGACGCGCAACCTCCTCGACGTCGAGCTTTGCGCTGCCAGTCACACCCTTCAGCGAAACGTAGTAGATGTAGCCGCTGCCGGCACGCGCAACGTCGGCGAAACGCTGCTCCGACGAGGTCGGCGCAAGCAGGAAGATCGGATCGAGCCCGCCCGCCTTCGCAGTGGCGGCAAAGCTCACGCACTCCTCGGGCGGGTAATCGACCACCAGCACGCCGTCGACACCGGCCTCGCGCGCCGCAGCCACGAAGCGCTCGGGCCCCATGGCCTCGATCGGGTTGGCGTAGCCCATCAACACCACTGGCGTATCGGCATTGGCGGCACGGAAGACGCGCACGGTTTCGAGCACCTTGCGCAGGCTCATGCCCTGTGCGAGCGCGCGCTCGGAAGCGCGCTGAATGGTGGGGCCATCGGCCATCGGGTCGGAGAACGGCACGCCGAGCTCGAGGATGTCGGCGCCGCCTTCAACGAGCGCATTCATCAGCGGCAGGGTGAGTTCGGGCGCCGGAAAGCCGGCAGTAACGAAGGGGATCAGCGCCTTGCGGCCTTCAGCCTGCAGGCGCTGGAAAACGGTCTGGATTCTTGACATGTCTCGATCACACTGCGGGCCGCTTGCGCGGCCCGGGGCAGGTTCAGAACTGGATGCCGGAACGTTCGGCGACGGTGTGCATGTCCTTGTCGCCACGACCGGAAAGATTGACCAGCAGGATCTTTTCTCTGGGCAAGGTCGGCGCGAGCTTGGCGGCATAGGCAAGCGCATGCGACGACTCGAGCGCCGGAATGATGCCCTCCAGCCGGCAAAGGTCATGGAAGGCCTTGAGCGCCTCCGCGTCGGTGATGCCGACATACTCGGCACGCGAAGAGTCCTTGAGCCAGGCGTGCTCGGGACCGACTCCGGGATAGTCGAGACCCGCGGACACCGAATGCGTCTCGATGATCTGCCCGTCCTCGTCCTGCAGCAGGTAGGTGCGGTTGCCATGCAGCACGCCGGGGCGCCCTGCGGTCAGCGAGGCCGAATGACGGCCGCTGTCCAGCCCGTCGCCCGCAGCCTCGACGCCGACGAGCTTCACGCCCGCCACATCGATGTATGGATGGAAGATACCCATTGCGTTCGAGCCACCGCCGACGCACGCGATCACGTAGTCGGGCTGGCGCCCCGTCATCTCCGGCATCTGCACCAGGCATTCCTTGCCGATCACCGACTGGAAATCACGCACCATCATCGGATAGGGGTGCGGACCGGCGACGGTGCCGATGATGTAGAAGGTATCGGCGACGTTGGTAACCCAGTCGCGCATGGCCTCGTTCAAGGCGTCCTTGAGCGTCTTCGAACCGGATTCGACCGGGACGACGGTCGCACCAAGCAGCTTCATGCGGTAGACATTGGCCGCCTGGCGCTTGACGTCTTCCGAGCCCATATACACCACGCACTCCATACCGTAGCGCGCAGCCACCGTGGCCGTGGCGACGCCGTGCTGGCCGGCCCCGGTCTCTGCGATCACGCGCGGCTTACCCATGCGGCGGGCAAGCATGGCCTGACCAATGCAGTTGTTGACCTTGTGCGCGCCGGTGTGATTCAGATCCTCGCGCTTGAGGTAGATCTGCGCGCCGCCCAGGATCTCAGACCAGCGCTTGGCATGATAGATCGGGCTCGGACGGCCGACGTAGTGCTTGAGCTCGTACTCGAATTCGGCGATGAATGCCGGATCGCGTTGGCAAGCTGCGTAGGCTTCACGTAGCTCGGCCAGCGCCGGCATCAGCGTTTCGGACACGAAGACGCCTCCATAGGGACCGAAATGTCCGCTCGCGTCGGGAAACTGATAAGGCGTGTCAGCCAATTGCATGTCGAACTCCGGCAACGAACGCAGCGATCTTCTCGGCGTCCTTGATTCCCTTGGCACTCTCGACCCCGCTCGACACATCCACCGCCCACGGGCGGATACGACGTACAGCCTCGGTCACGTTGTCCGCATCGAGTCCGCCGGACAGGACCAGCGGTCGCGAAAAACCCTGCGGAATCAGCGACCAGTCGAAAGTTTTTCCACCACCGCCGTAGCCCTCGACGAAAGCGTCGACGAGGATGCCGCAGGCGCGTGGGTGCGATGCAGCAAATTCTAGCAGATCGACCCCTGGGCGCATCCTGGCCGCCTTGATCCACGGCCGACCGAAGCGCGCACAGTCGGCCTCGGTTTCGTCACCATGGAACTGCAGAAACTGCAGCGGGACGCTCGCGAGCACGGACTCCACCTCTCCCGGCGCGGGATTGACGAACAGGCCTACGGAGCTCACGAACGGGGGCAACAGCGCGACGAGTTCGGCGGCCAGTTCGGCAGACACCGCGCGCGGACTGGGCGGATAGAACACGAAGCCGATCGCGTCGGCACCGGCTTCGACGGCCGCGCGCACGTCCTGCGGGCGGGTCAGGCCACAGATCTTGATTCGGGTCGGGGACATTCAGACGAGGGGTAGCTGAGGCAGCGCGATGATACGCCCATCGTTGGGCAGCGGCCAGCGCGGCGGGTAGCGCACACCACACAGATAGAGGCCATCGGGGGAGAAGGTTGGCGCTGCACGGGTTCGATCACGCGCCTCGAGGAGTTCACGCATCCACTCGACCGGGTAACGCCCCTTGCCGACATAGACGAGCGCCCCCACCAGGTTGCGGATCATGTGATGCAGGAAGCCGTTGGCGCGGAAATCGAACAGCAGGTAGTCCCCCTGACGACTGACGCGCGCCTCGCGCATCACCCTTACGGGCGTCTTCGACTGGCAGCCAGCGGCACGGAACGAGGAGAAATCGTGCGTGCCCACCAGACACGCAGCAGCAGCCGCCATGCGCGTATCGTCCAGCGGCAGATGAAACCACCCGACCCGCCGGGTCAGCATCGCAGGTCGCGTAGGTGCATTGTGCAGAATGTAGCGATACTGCCTTTCGTACGCGAGATAGCGGGCGTGAAAGTCCTCGTCGGCCTCGGCCGACCAGCGCACCACGACCGATGACGGCAGCAGGGCATTGACGCCGCGCACCCAGGCCGAGGCCGGACGTCTTGCGCCGGTGTCGAAATGCGCCACCTGAGCACTCGCATGCACGCCGGTGTCGGTGCGGCCGGCACAATGCAGGCGCACCGGCTCGGCAGCGATCTGCGCCAGCGCTGCCTCGAGCAAATCCTGCACCGTGCGCCCATGCGCCTGGCTCTGCCAGCCACAGAAGGCATCGCCCGCATACTCGAGCCCCAGCACAACGCGCGTCACTTCAGACTCCACCACAGCAGCGCGCCGAACACACATGCGGCGACCAGCACATCGATCCCCCCCATGCGTTCCCTGCGCAGGACGACAGGATCGGCCGTCTGCTGCCCGGTTTCATCGACCAACCAGTCTTTCCAATGACCGGCACGCCCCCTGGGCGACTGCTCGACGTACTGCAGCACCAGCAACAAGCGCAGGGCCAGCCGCTCGGGCGGCACCCCGATCAGGCGCAAAGGGCGCGCCAGTGCATGCAATCCGCCCACGAGGCGTTCCAACGACAAGCGCTCCAGCAGGATACCCACCGCACAGACCACGGCGAGCAGTCGAGCAGCATGAACCGCAGCGAGAACGACACCTTCCCGGCTCGGGCCAAGCCGGGGCCAATCGAAGAAGAGCGCTTCCCCCGGCGTAAACCATGCAAACAGCGCGGCGATCGCAATCAGCAGCACGCGCACCCGCTTCACCAGACGCCAGCTTCGCCTTGGGGCAAGCAGCGCGGCGAGCGCAACACAGACCAACACCGCAGCGCCGAGCGCCTGCGGGGGCAGGAGTTGAATGCTGGCCACGGCAGCCAGCCAAAGGAGCAGGATCAGACCGGAATGCATGCGGGGGTAAACGAAGAAAGGCCGCCGCGGGCCCGAGGCACGCGGCGGCCCGGCAAGGAGCGTTCAGCTCAGGCGGGCGATCATATCGCGCGCTGCGGCCTGCTGTCTCTCGGAGCCTTCTGCCACCACTTCGCGAAGGAGTTCGAGGGCCCCCTCGTTGTCGCCCATCTCCTCGTAGGCGCGGGCGAGTTCAAGCTTGGTTTCGGACTCCTCATTATCCGGCCCCGAAGCCCCCCCGTCGTCAGCCTCCAGTCCCATGCCCGGCAGGTCGCCTTCCAGCCGGGTCTCGATCATCGAGGCAGGCATCTCGTCACCGGACCCCGCCTGCCCTTCGTCGAACTTCTCGAGATCCAGATCGATGGAGGTGAGATCCAGCCCGGCGGGCATCGTACCCGTCGCGGCAGACGCCGCCTCGGGCACATCCAGCTCAAAATCGAAATCGAGCAGACTGTTGTCGAAGCTGGTTTTCTCGAGGTCAACCACGGACTCCTCAGTGGGCGCCGCGCTTGCAGCCGCCGCGGCTTCGGCCGCAGACGACTTCTCACCCTCGTCAAACGCATCGATTGCGGCAGCGTCACTGCTGACGATGGTTGCCGCCAGGTCGAAGCGGTCTCCGGTGGCATCGAGATCGACGTCAGGGAGCTCGAAATCGATACTGCTCGACGTGGCCACCGCGTCCCCGGCGGCCTCGTTGCCTGCAGCCGGCTCAGGCGCCTGTTCGGTCGCTGGCGCGCTGCCGCCGATGTCGAGATCGAACACCAATGCGCCTTCGTCACCCTCCTGCGCCGAGTCCGTCGCGGAAATGACCTCGTCCACAGCTGCCTCTGCGTCCGCAGTCGCTTCCTGCTCAGCGACCACCGCAGCCTCGGACGTCGGCGGCTCATCGCCCAGATCGAGTTCGAAGTCGATCACGCCCGCGTCGATCGTCGGCTCATCAACCGGTTCCTCAGCTTCAGCGCCGGTGAATTTGTTGAGTTCACCGGGAAGTGTCCAGGTGTCGCGCATCTGCGAATGCGAAGTCTCGACCGGAGAGGAGGTGGTGAAATCCAGCGCCGAAAGCTCGAACTCGTCCGCGGCCGGCTCGTCTTCAGCCGTCGCAGGCGCGGACGGCCGAGCAGTGCCATCAGGCTCCGGTATCGCCGAAACCGCAGCGGCGGCGACGCCCCCTGCAGCGAGCGTCGCGGTCGCGCCGAAGCCCGGCGAGGTCGGCTCATCCAGATTACTCAAGCCAGCCAATGACTCGGAAACCGGCGTCGCATAGAGCGGGTTCTCGGGGTCTAGCTTGCGGCCGAGCGCAGCCGCCTTCTCCCAGTCACCCCCGTGAC
Organism: Thauera sp. AutoDN2; assembly: GCF_051280715.1. Classification (NCBI taxonomy): domain Bacteria; kingdom Pseudomonadati; phylum Pseudomonadota; class Betaproteobacteria; order Rhodocyclales; family Zoogloeaceae; genus Thauera; species Thauera sp. AutoDN2. The sequence continues at coordinate 117,955 of NZ_JBNCAR010000008.1, forward strand.
TGCCGGTACGCGAGAACAGCTCGGTCGCAACACTCTCGAACTGACGGGCATCGCGCCGCTGGGCGTGGATCTCCAGCAGCTTCAGGTAGATGGCTGCGCGGCCCGGGTCGGCCTTGAGCGCATCCCGCAGAATCTCCTCCGCCTGGGCGTCACGACCATAGGCCATGTACACGTCGGCTTCGGCGACCGGATCGACGCCCTCATCCGTGTCGATCGAAGACAACCCCGTCTGGCTGAAGTCCGTGTGCATGATGCTGCTGGCGCCGGTATCGACGCTCTGCCCGCCCGTGCTGCCGAAGACGGCCTGACTGTCGGCACCCGCCACTTGCTTGTCCAGGGTCGCATCCGCGGCGAGGATCTCCTGATCCTTGCGCCGCTGGCGGGACTTCAGGCCGGCGTAGGCGAGCAACAGGGCCAGGATACCGCCACCGCCATAGAGCACCGCAGGATCCGCAAGCAGGGTATCGACGAAGCTGGGTTCGGGCTGTGGCGCCGGGACCGGCGCAGGCGCCCGCCGAGGCGCGGGCTCAGATGGCGTAGCGGTCTGCGGGGGCTGTGCAGGTTCTGGTGCAGGCGCGGCGACCGGTGTCGCGCTCGGCTCGAGCTGCGGTGCTGCAGCTGCGGGCGCAGCCGTTGCGGCTGCGCTGTCCGCCGGAGGCATCGCCACCTCGGCCCCTGCGGCGGGCTCCACACCCGCTGCCGGCGCGGTGCCTGCTGCCGGTTCGGCGCTTGCAGGGGCCGCCTGGACAGCCGCTTCATGCTCACCCGACCCTGTGGCAGTCGGCGCTGCCGCACCGCCACCACCCGCCGTTTCTGCTTCGGCCTGCAACTGCCCCATCGTGCCACTCTGCAGTTCGAGCAGGCGTTGCAGGTCCTGCAGGCTGCGCTCAAGCTGCCCGAGGCGCGCATTGGCTTCATCAAGCGCCGCAGTGCGCGTGGCAAGTTCTTCCTCAAGCGCCTGAAGCCGGGACAGGGCGCTACCGTCTCCGGCCTCGGGATCCTGGGAGATCTGTACCTGATCGCCACTGCGTTCTGTCACCGCAGGCTCTTCCACCTTCGGAACGATCGCGCCAGCACTCTCCTGCCGGGCCTCGCCAGCGGGCACCGCGGGCCGCGCGGCTGCGGTACCGGCCAGACCACGACGATACGCCTCGAAGTCGGCGGCCTGGGCCCGCACTTCGCGGCGTGCCTCGCCAGCATCGATCGTGCGAACGCTCTCGGCCGCAGGTACCTTGAGCACCGACCCGGCACGCAGCCGGTTCATGTTCCCGCCATCGAAGGCCTGTGGATTGGCACGCTGCAGCGCGACAAGGGTCTGATCGAGCGTTGCCCCCGCCGGCGCGACCCTGCCCGCGATTCGGTGCATGGTGTCACCCCGCCGGACGGCGTAGGTATCCGCCGTCTGCGCGGAGGCTACCGGAGCGCTCGCGCGAGTTGGCGCTGCCCGCGGTACCGGCGCTGCCGCCGGGGTATCCACGGTGGCGGCCAGCGGTTTCGGCGCGGCGATGTCCACCGGATCGAGCAGGAAGGTGTATTCGCGCAGCAGTTGCCCGTTCGCCCAGTTCAGTTCCACAAGCAGATCGATGAACGGATCGTTGATCGGCCGCTCACTGGAGAGGCGGATCACCGGACGCGTTGCGCGCGTATCGACACTGACCCGAATCGCACTGATCGAACTGCCGTACGTCAGATTCGCACGCCGGAATGCTTCGGTGGAAGCAATCCTGGCGCTGAGGGACTGGAGCTCCTGCGCGGTGGCACTGATCTGGATTTCAGCTCGCAAGGGTTGACCGAGACCGCTGAAAACATTGATCAGCCCAAGTCCTGCCGCACTTGCCGCAAGCGGCATGGCCGCGATGGAAAGTGCGAGCAGAGAAGCTCTGACCGACTTCGTCATGTTGGATTTCAAATCACGTCTCCCCGGAACTGAACGCTACGGCCACGAATAGTGCCGTTGGGCTAG